>JAIROH010000157.1 GCA_031257595.1 Treponema sp.
GTCCGGCGCTTTTTGGGTACGGGCGCATGCGCCTGCCCCACTAAGCAGCGATGCGGGCTAAAGCTATCATTTTGGCGTTTGATTTTGTCAGAACACTACCCCTTCTCATAAGGCAGGCCCGACGCTTTCGGCGCGTAATCCTTGCCGCTAAAGAACACCAGCGTAACCAGCGTAATAATGTAGGGCAGCGCGTTAAAAAATTCAGGGGGAAGAAAATTCAGTGATTCGATATTGACGATATACACAGCCAGGGCCGCGGAAGTTCCAAAGAGCAGTGACGAACCGAGTATCCCCAGGGGAAGCCAGCGGCCAAATGAGACAGCGGCCAGGGCGATAAAGCCTTTGCCGTTTATCGTATTCACCGTGTACTGAATCGTCTGGGTAAGGACAAGACAGCCGCCGGCAAGTCCGGCAAGGATCCCCGATACAATGACCGCGGCATAGCGGTAACGAATAACGTTGATCCCCGCCGAAGCCGCGGCCTGCGGATGTTCGCCGCAGGAGCGGAGCCGCAGTCCCCAGGGCCGTTTGTAAAGCATCGCCCACGAAAGAAAGAGAATTGCCAGGGCGAGCCAGGCCGTAGGATAAATTCCGCCGATTGACGGCGCCATCCCCAGTTTGAAAGGCTGGCTTCTTTCCTGCTGAAAAATAATTTGGCAGGCAAAAACCGTTATCCCCGGAGCCAGCAGGTTAATGCCGGTACCGGAGATAACCTGATCGGCGTTAAGGGTGATTGAAGCAAACGCGTGAATTACCGAAAAAAGCCCGCCGACAGCGGCGGCCAGCAGGAGGGCCAGGGGAACGGAAAGCCCTCCGGCCTGGGTTTCCAAAAGCCGGTGGCTTGCCGCGGCGGTAAAGGCGCCAAAGGCCATAAGGCCTTCAAGGGCAATGTTCACCACCCCGCTTCGCTCACAGATCATCCCCCCCGTGGCGGCGATAAGGATCGGGGCGACTATCATCAGTATTGAAGGAATCATGCCCAGTACGATTTGGGGAAAATTCATTGTTCATCTCCATGGGCTTTTTCCTTCATCTGCCAGTTCACAAGGATCCTCACCCCTGCCCGCAGGGATATAAATACAACCACCAGCCCCATAATTATCGAAGTTATTTCTTTGGGGATCTGCCGGGACTGCATAAGCGGCTGGGCCGACTTGAGCATGCCGAAAAGCAGGCCGGACAGGGCCGTTCCCCAGGCCGTACTGTTTCCGACCAGGGCCACCGCGATACCGTCAAAACCGTAGCCGTCCTGAAACGCCGGAACCCGGCCATGGGTAAACGAGCCGAGGGCCACAATCGCCCCGGCAAGGCCGGCAAAGGCCCCCGAAATCGCCATCGCGCTTGTAATGCTGCCGTTAACACTGATGCCCCCGTAGCGGGCCGCTTCCCTGTTAAACCCCGTCGCCCTTAACGAATAACCAAGCCTGGTCTTCCCCATGATGAGCCAAAAAAACACCGCCGCCGCCAGGGTAAACCAAAGGCCGTAATTGAGCCGCGAGCCGTTGGTAAGCCTTTCCAGAAAAGGACTGCGGATCATCGCCGTGGCGGGAAAATCCGGAGTCCGGTAGGTGTTTGCCCCGGGCATGTTCAGCGCGATAAGCCGTGATCCGTAAAGGGCTATGTAGTTCATCATGATCGTGGCGACGACTTCGGAAACGCTGAACTTTGCCTTGAACCAGCCGACAACGCCGCCCCAAACGGCGCCGGCGGCCAGCGCCGCGACAAGGGCGACAAACCAGTGAAGCGCCGGAACCGGCGGAAAAAAGATCGCGGTAAGCTGGGCGGCGGTAAGGCCGGCCGCGTACTGACCTTCCGCGCCTATGTTGAACAAGCCCGTCCGGGCGGCAAATGCCATTGAAAATCCGCACAGTATCAGGGGCATCGACATAACAAGCCATTCGCCGGTATAGCGGACATTCCAGGTATAGCGGCGGAGATCAAAACCCGTTACCACCTGAACGATGGCGGAATACAGGCCCGAAGGTTTCCGGCCCACAATCAGTATCAACAGGGTACCCACAAGAAAACCCAGCGCCACAACAACCACGGACACAAGGCCGTCGGAACGGGTAAAGACTTCAAGAAGATTTTTTCTAAGGCTGAAAGAGCCGGACACCGTTTTATTCCCCCGTTCCTTTTTCATGCTTCGGCTACCCCCGCCATCATGGCGCCTATACGCCGTTCGTCGGCATCCGCCGCCGGAACAACGCCTGCCACACGGCCCTTTGAAACCGCGGCGATACGGTCGCAGAGGGCGATAATCTCATCCAGCTCAAAGGATACCAGCAGTACCGCCCTGCCTTTGTCCCGTTCTCCCACAATACGGCGGTGTATGTATTCAATCGCCCCTATGTCAAGTCCGCGGGTAGGTTGGGCGACAACAAGCAGTTCCGGAGAAAGGTCGATTTCCCTGGCAATGACGGCCTTTTGCTGGTTCCCCCCGGACATGCCTTTTACCGGCGTCGCCGGCCCGCCGCCCGCCCGTATGTCAAATTCCCCGATAAGGGCCCCGGCATGATCGGCTATCGCGGAAAAACGGAGAAACCCGAATCTGTCTGAATAGGGATTACGCCTGAAACTTTTAAGGATAAAATTTTCGTCTATGCGAAAGTCCAGTATCAGGCCGTGTTTGTGCCTGTCTTCGGGAACAAAGCCTATGCCGTCTTCGTTTCTGCGCCGTATGGTTTCACGGGAAATGTCTTTGCCTTTAAGGAGAATGCGACCCGACTTAACCGGCAAAAGCCCCGATATGGCGGCAGTCAGTTCCGACTGACCGTTTCCGTCAACCCCGGCAATGCCGACAATTTCTCCCGCGCGGACTTCCAGTGAAAGCCCGCTTACCGCGGGCACGCCCTTTGAGCCGATAACGGTAAGGTCTTCTATTTTAAGAACCAGTTCGCCCGGACGCGCGGATTTCTTTTCAATCCTGAAAGCCACCTCCCGGCCTACCATCATTTCGGCAAGTTTCCGTTCATCCGTATCCTTGACGGCAACCGTTCCGACACAGCGGCCCCGCCTGAGTACCGTACAACGGCCGGCGGCGGCTTTTATCTCCTTGAGCTTATGGGTGATAAACACAATCGTTTTGCCTTCGGAACGCAGGCGGTTAAATATTTCAAGAAGCTCGTCGACTTCCCGCGGGGCGAGCACCGCCGTGGGTTCGTCGAAGATCAGAATGTCGGCGTTACGGTAAAGTATTTTCAGGATTTCTACCCGCTGCTGCATGCCTACGGTGATGTTCTCGATTTTCGCCTTTGAGTCAACGGCAAGGCCGTAGGTTTCGGAAAGCTCCGCCACGCGCTTTTCCGCCCGCGAAAGATCCAGATTCCCCACAAGGTTTTTCGGCTCCATCCCAAGAACGATATTTTCGGTAACGGTAAAGTTGTGTACAAGCTTGAAATGCTGATGTACCATGCCGATGCCCAGCGCCGTAGCGTCGTTGGGGCTTTTTATCCGGGCTTCTTTGCCCCGTATCCTGATAACGCCGTTATCGCACTCATAGAGGCCGAACAGGATCGACATAAGGGTTGATTTACCGGCGCCGTTCTCTCCCAAAAGGGCATGAATCTCGGCATCGGCAACCTCAAGGCTGATCCTGTCGTTGGCTATAACACCGGGGAAAACCTTGGTAATACCGATCATCTCAATCGCGGGTACGGACACAACAGCCTCTTTTAACGTTCCGACAAATACATCTTAGTTTTGGCAAAAACAAAGAGCAAAGAGCGTCAAAACCCACATCGCCGGGGGTGATACATGCGCATGCGCCTGCCCTCACTAAGCAGCGACGTGGGTTTTGCTACCATTAGACAATTTGATTTTGTCAGAACCTTAGTCCATAGCCTTGAGGTTTTGGGGGAAACCCGGCAGGGCTTTGGCGGCCGCGTGGGTCGCCGCAACCTGAATCGCGCCGTCTTTTATCCGCTGCGCGGCTTCGTTGATTTTGGCTTTAATGCCGGCGGACATGGCCGGGTTCGTTTCCGCATAACCGACGCCGTCGGCCTTAAGATCCAGCGTGATCGTCTCACCCTTGAAGGTACCGTTCTTTACCGAGGTAAGGCCATAGTAGGTAGCCGATTCTACCCGTTTGATCATCGAAGTATAAACCGCCGAATCGGTATCGTTGTAAAGACCGTCCTCAAACTGATCCGAATCGACTCCAATGGCCCAGACGTTTTTGTTCTGAGCGCGGTACTCTTTTGCCTGGGCAATGGTTCCGCCTCCGCTGGCCCCCGCCGCGGAATAGATAATGTAGACCCCGGAATCGTACCAGTTCTTTGCCTGGGATTTTGCCAGGGCGGGATCGTCCCAACTGCCCACATAGTAGTCGACGATTTCCGCGCCGGGAAGGATCGAAAGAATCCCCTGGACATAGCCTATCTCGAATTTGGTGATCGTGGGGTCAACAACGCCGCCGATAAAACCAAAGCGGGGGTTGGGAATATTGTCTTCGACCGCCTTGAGCGCGGCCGCGGCGCCAACCAGGTAGGAGCCTTCATGTTCGGCAAAAACCGCCTGGAGAATATTGTGATTCGGGACATAGTCAACGTCAACAATCATATAGTTCTGATCGGGATTTTTCCGGGCGGTGGTTAACGTAGCGTTGTCAAACGTAAAACCCGCACTAATGATAAGGTCATAGCCATCGTCGGTGGCCTGTTGAAGCATGGGGAGAAACATGTCCTGGGACGGAGCGCTGATAAAGTCGTAGGCGGCGCCCCGTTTGGAAGGATTGTCCCAGGTATCGCCGTAAAACCGGAGAATACCCCGCCATACCGCCGCGTTAAACGACTTGTCGTCAATACCGCTGGCGTCGGTCAGAAGCCGGCAGGTTATGTCATCGCTTTCCGCCTGCCGGGGCGCCTGTTTGCCGCATCCCGGAGCCAGAACCGCCAAAAAAACGGCGCCGGCAACTGGCAAAAAAAGCTTTCTCATTTTCTTCATAATAATTTCTCCTTCAAGATACGGGATGTTTTCCCAAAAACTGAAGTTTTGGAAAAGCTTCCAGTGTGTTTTAAACATAACTTTTTCCCCGTTAACGGGTCAAGACAATGTTTTTTGCCAGCAAGAATTTCTCCCCGCCGCGCCCTGACAATATGGCTGCCGGGACATGGGATACGTGGTTGACACCGGGTTATTTGTCCTGATACCATATTTGACAAACAATTACAATTGGGAAAGCTTCTATAATCTCATGCAAAAGCAGGAGCGGCATGGTCAAAAACATCTTAATAGTCGATGATTCGAGGATTATGCGCAACATTGTAAAGAATATCTTTCTTCAACTGAAAATCCCGTGTGAATTCGTGGAAGCGGCGGACGGTCAGGAGGCCCTGCAAAAACTGCTCGCCGGGGAAATTCACATGGTTCTTTTGGACTGGAACATGCCAAAACTTTTGGGAATTGATTTTCTAAAAAAGGTTCGTAACATAGAGCGGTTTAAAGAACTTCCCATTATCATGATTACAAGCGAATCGGCGAAATACAATGTTATCGACGCGATAGACGCCGGCGTTACCGACTACATTGTCAAACCTATTGACGAAAAGCTGTTTTTGCAAAAAATATCCCAGGTTGTCATTTGACCCGTGAAAGAACCATCCTGGGTTCTTTCACGGGCCTGGCTTCGTATTTTGAAATTGAACGGGCGCTTAAAAAAAGGAGAGACCAATGCCGGCGTTCAGCACAACGAAGAATACAAAACTCTTGTTTCAGTTCAATTTATTCTGCATTCTTTTTATCATAGTGGTCATTTCGGTAATGACGGTTACCGCCCTGCAGCAGATAAACGGTTTCAGCGCCCGTCTGGGGCTTCCGGTTGCCACAAGGACGGCAGCCTCCATTGACGGGGACAGGTTTCAGGAATTAAGCCGCAGTCCGGACGAAAATGACCCGTTTTATGAGGAAACCCGGCTTTGGATGTATGCCCTGAAACAGGACGTCAATTGTATTTATCTGTATACCATGGCGCCGGTCGAAGGTACGATTTACAAATATATTATAGACGGGTCCGCTCCGCCGGGGGAGGAAGGCTTTTCCCCGATGGGTTCTGAAGAGGACATCAGCGGTTTTGACGAAGCTTTTTTGCGGACCATGGAAACCGGAACCGTCCAGCTCAGCGAACTTGATTACCAGGCGGGATGGGGCTGGTTAACATCAACCTATGCGCCTATCTTTAATTCACAAAACGAGATTGTGGGCATTATCGGCTGCGATTTTGAAGTGCTGGAAGTATTCAAGACGCTTTGGACGCAGATACTGCGGCAAATCGTCCTGCCGTTCATCATTATCCTTGCCGCCGCCGCGCTTTATTTCCCGATGATTCGGGGAATAAACCGGTTGACCGGGGAACTGAAAGCCGAACGGGACGAAATAGCCGCCATGAAGGACAGTCTCAAGGCCGGTATTTTCCTTATGGACCAGAATAATATCATTCAGCCCCAGTATTCCAGGGCGCTGGAAACGGTGCTTGAAGAATCAAATTTACAGGGCAGAAATTTTATTGATATATTAAGCGCTTCCTTAACCAAAAAGGAGCAGGAGTCCCTTAAAAAATATTTCAAGATATTTCAGAAAAAGAAATTTAAACAGGATATGCTGGATGATCTAAATCCGCTGGTCGAATTCAGATACTTCCATGAAAAAAAAGGAAAGGAAAAAAACCTGCGTTGTATTTTCGCGTCGGTAGAACGGGAAAACGAAGGGGTCTTTGTCCTGGGATCCGTGGAGGATGTTACCGCGGAAATGGAACTGCGCAGGCAGATAGCGGAAACCAAATCAAAACAACAGGAAGAGATGCGCTACCTTTTCGAGATCATTCATGTGGATCCCGTAATTTTCAATGATTTTGTCGGGGACATGGAATACGAATTTGAGCGGATAAATGAAACCATGAAAAATCAAAAACTGTCCACTCACGAGGCCCTGGATATTGTCTTCCAATCCGTACACGCGATTAAATCAAATGCCGTTATTATTGGACTTGAAGGTCTCAGCGCCAAAATCCACGAATTTGAATCGGAAATCAAGAAACTGAAGGAAAAGGAAAATATTTCAACGGAAGAATTGCTCCACATCACGGTTGAGATGGGAAAAATCATGAAAGAGAATGATAATTTCCGCTCCACGATAAACAAGATCCGGTCGTTTAACGCCAGGTTTCCAAAAACGGGAATAGAGGAAAGTCCGGAACGGCGCATACTTGTCGAAACCCTGTCACGGGCCAGTCAGCGGGTCTCGACGGACCTTGAAAAAAAGGTACGTTTTGAAGTCCTGGATATTGATCCACAGGCCCTGGAACAGGGGCCCCGCCGGATCATCAAGGAAGTTCTTTTACAGCTGGTCCGGAATTCGGTATACCACGGGATTGAAGCGCCATCGGAACGCCGTTCCACCGGCAAAAACGAGGAAGGGCTTATCAGCCTTTCAATTATAGTCCGAAACGGCGCTATCCATATCAGGCTCCGGGACGACGGACAGGGCCTGGATTTCGACAGAATCCGGCAAAAGGCGGAAAAGCTGCGAATTCTCAAAGGGGGCGGGGAAAAGGATAAAAATACCCTTTTAAAGGCAATTTTCGCGCCGGGCTTCAGTACGTCCGAAAGCGGCGAATTCCACGCGGGCCGGGGAATTGGCCTTAACCTGGTACGGGATCGGATCAGGGACGTGGGGGGAAGCATCAGGCTTCGAACCACTCCGGGAAAGGGAACGGTATTTGATATTTCCATTCCCCTGGATATGGCGAACATCGCGGAAAAAATTTCATGAAAGATCGCGCTGAACAACTCTATTCCTGAATCCAGCCCCTGCTGCGTCCGACGGCTTTGTGCCAGCCGGAAAGAAGTTGTTCCCGCCGCCGGGTATCCATCGCCGGGCTAAAGGCTTTTTCACATTTCCACTTTTCCGCAAGCTCCCCCCGGTCTTTCCAGAAACCGGCGGCGAGACCGGCAAGAAAGGCGGCGCCCAGGGCGGTGGTTTCCCGTACCACGGGCCGTTCTATCACCGCGTCAAGAATGTCCGCCTGGAACTGCATAAGCAGGCCGTCCCTGCAGGCGCCGCCGTCCACTTTAAGGGCGCTTATCCTGGTTCCGGTATCCTTTTCCATCGCCCGGACCAGATCGAGGCTCTGGTAGGCGATGGACTCTTCGGCGGCTCTGATAAGGTGGCTGCGCTTTGTACCGCGGGTAATGCCGACAATCGCGCCGCGGGCGTACATGTCCCAGTACGGAGCGCCAAGGCCGGTAAAGGCCGGAACGAGGTACACTCCCCCGGAATCCGAAACCTTGCCCGCGTAGTATTCCGCGTCGGCGCTTTCGGAGATAAGGCCCAGCTCGTCCCTAAGCCACTGGATAACGGCGCCCCCGACAAAGACGGAACCTTCAAGCGCGTAGTCCGGCTTTTCCGAAGAACCCGCGGCAATCGTGGACAAAAGGCCGTTCGCGCTTTCGCAGGGACTTTTGCCGGAATTCATCAGGAGAAAACAGCCGGTACCATAGGTGTTTTTCGCCTGGCCTTTTTCAAAACAGCATTGGCCGAAGAGCGCCGCCTGCTGATCCCCGGCAAGGCCGGCCACGGGTACTTCTTCTCCCTGGATCCTTGTCGTGCCGAAAACGCAGCTTGACGGCCTTACCTCGGGAAGGCACTGCCTGGGTATGTCCATGGCCCGGAGAAGGGCGTCGTCCCAGACAAGCTTTGTAATGTCGAAAAGCATCGTGCGGCTCGCGTTGGTATAGTCGGTACAATGAACCGCCCCTTCGGTGAGTTTCCACAACAGCCAGCTGTCAACCGTACCAAAAAGAAGCTCGCCCCGCTTTGCCTTTTCCCTGGCGCCCTCAACATGATCAAGTATCCACTTTATTTTGGTTCCGGAAAAATACGCGTCCGGCACCAGCCCTGTCGTTTTTCTGATGTGGCTTTCCAGCCCTTTCTGTACCAGGCCGTCCACAATTTCCGCGGTGCGTCTGCACTGCCAGACAATCGCGTTGTATACCGGCTTTCCCGTACGCCTGTCCCAGACGACGGTGGTTTCCCGCTGGTTGGTAATGCCGATGGCGGCGATCTCCCGGACGGGAATATCAAACTGGGTGATAAGTTCCATCATTACCGCGTACTGGGACGAGTAAATCTCCAGGGGATCGTGTTCCACCCAGCCTTCCCGTGGATAGATCTGGGCAAACTCTTTCTGGATCATCCCGACAAGGTTCTGTTCCTTGTCAAAAAGCACGGCTCTGGAACTTGTGGTCCCCTGATCCAGGGCCAAAACGTACTTACCCATATTCCGCCTCCTCCTGAAATTCCGTCACGGAGGCTTTCCCAAAACCAACAAAGTTTGGGGATTGACTCCACGTTTATAACTTTACCGTACACCCATTAGAGTTATTCGATAACTTCAGTTATCGAATAAATTCCTTATAAAATCTGCAAAATGCGGAGCATTTTGCGAGACTTGTTCAACAACCCGAACCCGATAGGGTTCAGTAAAATAGGTTGTTGAACAAGTCCATTGTCCTGGTGGCGACAACCGGAATTCCGGTCCCGCATATATCCTCCGTCACCACTTCGCCCGCTTTAACCGGAGAGGCAAGGCGCAGCTTTCGCAGTTCGTCCATCGCCGCAAAAAGCAGCCGTTTGGGAATCGGGGCGGCGCTCTTTACCGGACAGCGGGGATAAAGCGCCCCGTCTATGGAAACCGATGACGTAAGGACACGAACGGGATTTTCCGCTTCGGCCCTGCCGTATGCTTCTCCCCGTTTGCAGAACGCCCCGGACACCGCGTAACCATGATCGGGATCAACGGAAAGCTTACAGCCCCGCGGACAAACAATACAGACAATCTCTTTCACTGCTG
>JAIROH010000185.1 GCA_031257595.1 Treponema sp.
CTTAGCGAACACCAGAGTACGATTAACCCCAATATGGCTATCCGGCTGCTTATGTATATCGGCAGGGTGTACGAGGAAATCACCGCCGAGATGAACCTGTTCGGCAGGGAAAAACTTTCCATTCCCTGGCCCGAGTTCATCATCCTGTATAACGGTTCGGCCCCATACCCCGACAGGGGAGAACGTGAAAAGGCTCTTAAAAAGGCGATAGAATGGTGTATAGACCATAACATACTAAAAGATTTTTTAACCCGGTACGGGTCGGAGGTAGTGAATATGTTGATGAAAGAATGGACGGTGGAAGATTTTATCAAATACCAGACCGATGAAGAACGGAAGATAGGCCGGCAGAAAGGCCGGAAAGAACGAGACGCGGAAATCGTTAAGAATGCTTTGGCAAAAGGATTGCCCTTGACCACGATTAGTGAAATCACGGGGCTTTCCACAAAAACCATCTGGAGTCTTGGTACGAAATAACGGCGATTGCCTGCACCATTGACGAACAACTCCTATTCCCTGTCCTGGGGAATTACTACACCCCAGGCTATATACTCGGCTTCGTTTTCGATGGTGTTATTGTCGATGGCTTCCTGTAACGTAGCTGTTTCGGTGTAATAGTGGTCTCCCGCGTAGAGCGCGGCAAGGTCAACCGCGTTGGCCATTTGGACGATGTCGGGTTTTAGCACACGGTAGTAAATGCCGAAGAAAGGTTTTTCGCCCCGCTCAAGCCCCTGTCCGCTGTTATATCCGCTTGAATCCCAGAGCCAGTTCGGGTCGCAGCCCTTAAAATATTCAATGATGATCGCACCCCGGTCAGGATCGTTGTCAAAAAGATTGATCGCCCGCACGACGCCCATATAGGCAAAGCCCCAGTTGCCGCTTGTGGGAATGCTATAATCGTCCGACTGGCCGTAAACCGTATCGTCATAAAAAACAAAATAATCGTCGTTGCCAGGCGTTCCGCCCGTGCATGTTTCATAGGGTACGGTCATATCCGGAAACATATCGATCTTTTCGCTGTCGATCATCAGGGCGGTAAAATCGCTCCATTTGCCGATTCGGTAGCCGTCGAGCCTGCCTATACCCGCGTAATGGGAATACCAAACGCCACGGTCAGCGCTGCCGCCAGACAGAAACGCCATGCGTTCTTCAAAGACGCTTTCCCCCGGCTCATAAGTTCCTGTCTGGTCCGCGCCGCCCAGCTTGCCGTAGGTATAGACATCGCAGGAGATTAAAATAGTAACCGCCATGGCGCAAAGAAGCCACTTTTTCATTTCATCTTCACTCCTGCCAGCCCAGCTTGGGATAGCCGTCGCTCCCCATTTTCCAGATGTTTACAAAGTCCCAGCCGAGTATCTCCTCATAAAATTTCTCTGTCGGTTTTCCACCCGAAAGATAGGCAGGATTATCAACAATATCCCTGCCGTCGCTCTTGTCTGCGCCTTTGTCCGCTGTGTAGGAATCGTCGCCGGCCGCGGGGAGGAGGCCCGGTAACGCCCAATTGTTTTTTAATACGGCGACGAGTGAAACTTTTCCTGCAATGCGGTGTATCGAACCCTCTCCGTTGGCTGTCCTGGGCGTTTGTATGGAAACGTTTAACGCGACGCAGTTTGAAAGAGCGTCGTCGGGCCATGAGCTGAAATGCGCGCCGGCTATACCGCCTATGCCCCACTGCGCCGCATTGTTTGTGCCTCCGTTGGTAACGGAAACAGCGGATCGGGAATAACTGCGCCTTACTATGCTGTTTTCCTGATGCTGACCGACAACGCCGCCCGCGTTGTTAAAGCCGGTAACCGTGCCGCTTGACCAGCAATCTTCAAGAACGCAGGGCGACCCGTTATTGTTCGTGGCAAAGGAAAGATAACCCGCGATTCCTCCGGTGTAATCATAAGCCTGATTCACGATAACATTGCCGTCAAAATAGCACTGGGATACCCAGGCTCCGAAGTAAACATAACCCACGATGCCGCCGACATAGGGCCATTGTCCGGTGTATCCCTGGGCGCCTTCAGTTCCGCTGCCGGGAGGGCTCGCAAGCTTTATGGTTCCTGTCGCAAAGCTGCGGGTGATGCGGGTAGAGTTTTCCAAAGAGCCGTGTCCGCCGCAGATAATCCCCGCGATGCCGCCAGCCATGGGCCAGAAACCCATTGCCCCGACCGTTATATCGCCTGTTGACGAGCAGCCGGTAATATAACCGTTATACCAGTCACTGAATCCGTTGAAGGTGCCGCCCAGGATGCCTCCGGCCATGAATTGGCTGCCGCCGGCGGCGCTGACCGCTTTTATATCGCCCGAGTTATGGCAGTTTTCGATTCCGACTCCGTCTTCCATATAGCCTGCGATGCCGCCCGTAAACGAGAAGGGATTGGGGAGACCGGCTATCAAGGGGTAACCGGACCCGGGCGTAATATCCATTACCACGGAACTGGCACAATTTCTGACGATTGTCCCGGTACCGCGCAGAATACCGACGACACCGCCCGCATAGGCGGTATACTTGTTTTCGAAAGTGAAGGTTCCCGATACGTCAATGTCTTCAAAAACCGCGTATTCGCCGTAAGCGGCCACAAGGCCGACGGCGGTTCCGGAATCTTCAGTTACCGTCGAGTGGACGTTCGCGTTTACAGAAAAATTTTTAAGTTCCGCTTTCGCGGACTGAGCGCCTTTTACCGAAGCGAAAATGCCGAGAAACACCTTATGCCGCGTTACAGGTGAAGACGGCATGGTAGTGGGAATTTCGGTGGCTACGTAGATGGAGCCCACGGGTTGGTCGTCAAAATTGTCAAGCGTAATGGTATGGCCTTCTCCGTTGAAGGCGCCGGAGAAAGGCTCATCGCCGCAGATGGGGGTCCAGTTTTCCAGCGTTATGTCGTTGAGAAGAGTGTACATACCGGCCGCCGGATATTCGGGATCAACGCCTATCTTCGCCAGTTCCTCCGCGCTTTCTATTCCCCTGACAGACGCGTCAATACGCGTCACGGTTATGGTGACGGTTTGCGTGTCGCCGTTTTCCGCCTGGGCCTGTAACGTTAAGGTGTTTTTTCCTTCCGAGAGCGTCTTCAGGCCCGTGCCGCGGACAGAGGCTTTGGGGCTGTTTGCCGTTGCGTCAAGCGTTACGGAATCAATGCTGTTCCGCACCGTAACGGTGTAATCCAGGCATGACGGGCTGAATGCGGGTGTTAGAGTGCCCGCGCTTATCGCAATAGATTTGAACGCGGCGTCACTGTCCAGGGTAACGCCGCCTGGCTGTTCGCAGGAGGCAAAGTATATCCAGGCTGTCAACGCCGCGCACAGCAACGCAGAGACGCGTCTCTGGGGGCTTTTTCTTTTCAAAATATACATATAATCGCTCCTTTACAGTTTTTTTGACCAGGTATCATCGCTGTCTTTGACGTAAGTTCCCGTCCTCTCTTCAGGAGTCTGGCCTGAGAGGGCAAGCGTAATAAGGGTGTCGTCCAGGCCGGTTTCGTAAGGCGGACCTGATTCCAGCCAGGCTATATCGGCGGGATCCCCTAAAAAAGTTACTTCCTTTATTTTGGGGCAAGCGGCGAAAGGCATCCCTCCGCGTATCAAGGGATTTAACACGCTCGCAGGTTTAAAATAGCTTTTATAATTCCCAATATCGTTAAAACAGGCCGGGAATATGATCGTTTCAAGGTTTGAACAGCCATTAAAAGCAGCAAGCGGAATAGATGGCTTGGCGTCTGTGTCACCTTGAATTTTCGTAACCTGGCCCAGGTCGAGTTCTGTAAGACTTGTACAGGCTCCAAAAGCGCGTGCCCCGATTGATTGGACATTGGAAAAATCAAAGGTTTTTAAGCTTGTACAGCCGTAAAAAGTCCCTCCACCGATATCGGTAAGACTGGGGCAGTACACGTACTCAAGGTTCCGGCACTTCCAGAAAAATGAATCCGAATCGGTTAATTTCTCAAAATACGCTTCTTTAAGGGAAGAAATTCCGATGAAAACAGCATCGTTTCTAAATCCTGTTTCTGCATAAGCCCCTTCAATATTGTCCCCGCGTATTTTTTCAAGATTGGAAAATCCTAAAAAAGCAGGAAGGGCTTCTGTCGAATATTGCGGCGCCCATGCGCCAAAAATTTTTTTAGCGCATAAGGGCAGGGTCAGTTCAACAATATACGCCTTGCCCCCGCCGGTATACGTTGCCGTCAAAACGCCGGTAGTAGGCTCCTGCTCCGCGTGAATCGGCCTGAAAACCGTCCCGTCCCCGGCGGCGCCGGTCATCGTACAGTCCGACAAATCCAGCGCAACGTATTTACCGGCTTCCTCCAGAGCGTCCAGCAGCGCGTACCAGGGGCTTCTGCCGGCCCTTCCGCCGGCCATATTTCCCAAATCAATATTCAGGACCAGATTGACCGGAGAATCCCTGGCGCCGCCGGACTGCGCGGACAGCCATTCCGCGACATCGGCCACGTCTGTTACCGTTGCGCCAAGGGGCGCGCCCCAGCGGGCGTATACGGTAATGCTTTCGCTTATTTCCGTTCCCGCGGTAAATTCCGCCCCGCTCCCGTCGGCTGCGGTATTCCAGCCCCGGAAAACCTGGCCGCCGTTTCCGGAAGGGGGGACAGGCAAATCGGCCACCGTAGTATCGGGCCAGGTAAGGTTTATGTGGCGGGGCTCCGGCTCGGTGGCTCCGCCGTTTTTATCGAAAGTAACGGTGACCACAAGCGAGGGCAGGCCCCCTTGGTATACCGCCACGTCTTTTTCGCCTGTTTCAATTCCTGTTTTTCCTACCCTAACCTTCACGTTTCCTTCGGTAGCAACGGTAATTCCCAGCGACCAGTGGGTATCATCGGTCATGGTAACGCTGCCTTTGGTAACGCTGCCGCCGTCGCCGGCAACGGTAATGTCGTCGGCAGTTAATTCCATAACGGCGCCGCTAAACGTAAAATCAATCTTTGTGGATGCGGCAGTTCCCGCTTCTCCGTCCGCCAGAGCCGTCCAGGTAATGGCACGCTCACCGTTGTCCACCGGGCTTTCGCACGCGGCACAAAGAAAGACAGGGGCGAGAAATGCTGCAAGGAAAAAGCTTGCGGCCCCGGAAAGCGCCTGTCCTTTGGTTTTACTCATAAACCTGTTTCTCCTTAGCGTCAGAAACTGAAGTTTCTGAACAATTCCATTGTCAGGAACCATGAGCCTAAAAACCGACGGTCTTTAGGCTCATGGTTGTTTCAAAGCCTTAGCCTACTGCTACTTTTCGTACGCAATCCAGACGAGGAGCATATCCTCATAGGCGTTCCCATCAAGGAGATCCGCCAGAGCAGCATTAACCGTAGCATACATGGGCTGCCCGTAGTCGTAGTCGGGGAAACCCGGAATAGACCCCTCCTTGGCGAGGTTTAACAGGAAATAGGCATTCGAATTCGGTACCTTCTCGTAATAAACGGCGCTTATAGTGCCACTGCCGATAGTAGCCCAGCTATAAGTATCATCGAAGGAAGCAAAAAAGAGTCCTTTCTCTGCAGGAGCCGCGTTATCGAAGTAATAGACAGCCTGGAATGTGCCTTCCCACCCGATATAAGGCTCCGGCCAGTCGCCAAACACGCTATAGCCAATAGGGGAGGACTGCGGATCCAGATGGAAACTGTCGCCAAAATCGTTTTCCCAGATTCCCGCGAGAAAAGCAGGGAAAGTATAGCTCAGTGCGGGCGAGCCTGTTGTTACGTCCAGGGACCGGGACAGGGACCGGGCAGGCGCCTTGCCGATAAGGCTATTCCGCTCGGCGGGGAAATTCCCCACCTGCCCGGCGGTGTCCGCCCCGGGAGCGGAGCTTAGAGGGGCTTGTTCGCAGGAGATGAGACCCGCGAACAGAACGAGGATTGCCGCAAACAGGGCAATCAGTTTTGCGTTTTTATTAAAACACATAAAAACTTCCTTTGAGGAAAAAGTCTTTTTCCTCATTTTGAATATATTCCCCTCCAACGGAGGGCGCGTTTAGCCGGCAAACCGGCATAGAGCGCTTATTCGGGCAATGGTATCTGTGTAAACTCCTGGTATACCGTTGCCGCTGTGTTGCCAAGAATGCCTATGTTGACATTGCCGGCAGCCCAGAGTGTCCCGTCATGCTTCAGGATAAAAGATTGAGATCCCTGTGCCGATATTTTTGTAACACCGCTGTCCACCATCCTGGTAAAGTAACCGGCTTTCGCGCCGTTGCTTCCATCCCTAAAGTCAAAGTTTAAGTCGCCTGCGCCCCAGACGCTCCCGTCCGTTTTAAGGATAAGACTATGCATATTTCCCGCGGAAATAGCGCTTGCACTGGAAATCGCCATTCCATCGGAATCCGTTAGTTGTGTAAAGCTCTTATAATAGGCGCTAGTGTCGTTGTAATCAGTAGCGATTCCCGTATATCCATTGCCAAGCTTCCCACGAGCCGCCAATCCGGCGCCCCAGAGAGTCCCGTCATCTTTTAGAACAAGACTATGGTTTCGGCCTGCCGCGATTGCCGCCGCGTTTTCAAATACTTTTTGAAAAGTAAGATATTTAGTCCCCAAGCCAATACCCATAAACCGCCCATCGCCGGTCCCCCAAACCTCCCCGTTGTTTTTTAAAACAAGACTAAAGTTAGAGCCCATAGTGATTTGCTTAACATCTTCTGCGACTTTCGTCCATTCCGTAACAGTGAGTACGGTTCCCGTGCCAAGATCACCATTTGTGTTGTTTCCTCTGGCATACACATCGCCGTTTTCCATCAAAACGAGCATGCCGTCATATCCAGAAACCGCTAGAGAAACCACCTTTGCTCCTGAGACAGACTCTTGTTCAAAAGTACTTGTTGCAGAAGTATGGGTGTTAGATTGATTGTTCCCGGCAGCCCAGAGGCTCCCGTCGTCTTTTATGATGTAAGTATCAATATTGCCGGTGGCAACTGCCACAACATGATCCGCGACCTGGGTAAAAGCGCTTGTTGTATAAGGACTGTCGGCTATTGTAGTTCCGTTACCAAAGTTCCCATACTGGTTATATCCCACGGCCCAGAGCGTCCCGTCGTTTTTCAGCAAGAAACTGCTGCCGGTGGACGAGGAAGCTATAGGGAAAGAGTTTACCTCGAGAAGCGGTGTTTCCGTCTTGTGCACCGCCACGTCTTGTACCGTGTCTTCAATTCCCGTTTTGCTTATCGAAACCTTGACGTTCCCTTCGGCGGCAACGGTAATTCCCAGCGACCAGTGGGCGGCATCGGTGTTGCTAACGTCGCCTTTGGCAACGCTGCCGCTGTCATCCGTAACGCTAATGTCATCGGCGTCCAATTCCGCAACAGCGCCGCTAAACTCAAAATCGATCCTTGTGGATGTGGCGGTCCCCGCCGCTCCGTCAGCCCGGGCGGTCCAGGCAAGAGCGACAGGCGCTCCCGTCTTGTACACCGCCACGTCTTTTACGGCTGTTTCAATCCCCGTTTTGCTTATCGAAACCTTCACGTTCCCTTCGGCGGCAACGGTAATTCCCAGCGACCAGTGGACAGCATCGGTGCTGCTAACGCTGCCTTTGGCAACGCTGCCGCTGTCATCGGCAACGGTAATGTCGTCGGCAGTTAATCCCTCAACAGCGGCGCTAAAGGTAATGGCAAGGGCCGTTGAATCTTGCGCGCCGTTTTCGCCGTTTGCCAGAACCGTCCAGGTAATGGCGCGCTCACCGTTGTCCACCGGGCTTTCGCACGCGGCAAAAAGAAAGACAGGGGCGAGAAATGCGGCAAGGAAAAAGCCCGCGGCCCCGGAAAGCGCTTGACCCCTGGTTTTACTCATAAACTTCTTTCTCCTTTATGTCAGAAACCGGAATTTCTGAACAATTCTATTGTCGGGAACCATGAGCCTAAAAACCGGCGGTCTTCAGGCTCATGGTTATTTCAAAGCCCTGGACTTATTGGGGCCATGTTATCTGTGTAAAATCCTGGCATACCGTTGCCGCTGTGTTGCCAAGAATACCCATGCCGACATTGCCGGCAGCCCAGAGTGTCCCGTCATTTTTTATGATAAAAGATTGAGGCCCTTGTGCCGATATTTTTGTAACACCGCCATCCACCATTTTGGTAAAGTAACCGACCCTCAGTTCGCTGCTCCCATCCGTACAGTTAAAGTTGTTTAAGAAGCCTGTGCCCCAGAGGCTCCCGTCTGTTTTAAGGATAAGACTATGCTGAGACCCTCCGGAAATAGCGCTTACACCGGAAATCGCTCTTTCATTGGAATCCTTTAGTTGTGTAAAGCTTTCTACATTGGGGTTAAAATTGGGATTCTGGTTTATATTTCCATTGCCAAGCTTCCCGTTAATCGCCTCTCCGGCGCCCCAGAGGGTCCCGTCATTTTTTAGAATAAGACTATGGCTGGCTCCTACAGCGATTGCCGCCGCGTTTTCAAATACTTTTTGAAAAGAAGCATACTCAGCGACATCCCCCGACGTGCCAATACCAAGAGCAGCGTGTTTGCCGGCCCCCCAAACCTCCCCGTTATTTTTTAGAATAAGGCTAAAGATATTGCCCTTTGCAATTTGTTTGACACCTTCCGCGACTTTCGTCCATTCCGTAACATTGGCCACGGTTCCCGCACCAAGCTGACCGTTTGTGTTGGTTCCTCTGGCATACACATCGCCGTTTTCCATCAAAACGAGTATGCCGTTATATACGGAAACCGCCTTTGCCCCCGAAGCAAACTCTTTTTCAAAAGCGCTTGTTTCAGAAGTATGGGTATTATAGTTGTTTCTCCCGGCAGCCCAGAGGCTCCCGTCATCTTTTATGATGTAAGTATCAGAAGCGTAGTTGGCAACTGCCGTAACACTATTCGCGACCTGGGTAAAAGTATCAGTCGTATAGGGCCTGGTGTCTATTGTAGTTCCATTGCCAAAGCTCCCATACCGGTTATATCCCACGGCCCAGAGCGTCCCGTCATTTTTCAGCAAGAAAGCGCTATTGGTGGTCAGGCTCGGGTCTGGAGAAGATATGGGGAAAGCGTGAACCGTTACCCTCACGCTAATATCCACGCTGATCTTGCCGTCTTCCGCCACGGTCAGGGTAAAGACTATCGGCCCCCCCGTGTTGGCAACAGTGGAAGTGTCCACCGCGAACACCACCAGGGTTTCCCCGGCGGAGGCAATTACCTTGCCTCCATCACCTCCTCCGACAGTAACGATGTGCCCTTCGGGCTTTTTCAGGGTAAAGGATACCGTCCCGGTCCCATTTGGCGCTGTAACAGCAATGGCATAGCCCCCGCCGTCGGTCACAAGCTCGCCAACAACAATGCCGCCCTCGTTTCCCGCTGTCACACCGAATTCCAGTTCGTCCACAAGCGTCAGGGCCGCCCGCTCGGAGGCGCTCAGGAAGCCGCCCGCAGCGGGGGCAAAGGCAATTTCCGTCGTAAGCCCCGACAGTAGTATCACGCTTTCCCGGTACACCGCCGTGTCATCGTTGTCGTTTACCAGCACAATCTCTACCACGTAACGGCCCGCCTCCAGCGCCACTGTCTGGTCCGTTTCGGTCGCGCTTATGGGATGCGCGCCATCGGTAAAGCCCTCTTCATCAAGGCTCTCAAGGACCGCGCCGTTCCGCTCAACCGTAATTTGGCTGCCGCTTCCGGCCAGGGCAACGCCATCAGGCACAGTAACACTGTATTTCAGGGTCCCCGCGCCGGTTCCCGTCGGGATAAGGATAAAGCGGGTGTTGCCGGTTACGTTAGTCCCATTATAGCCTATGCTATTTTGCGCCGTGGCCACAGGGCTCGATCCAGTGGCGTCAAGGTATGCCTTAGCCGTAACACCCCACGAGCCCACTGGCAACCTAATCGTCACGCTGCCCGCAGTAATATCCTGCTCCTCCACTGCGGGAGAACCGCCTGTGCCTGTAAAACTCAGGGTAATCTTTGCAAACTGGTCAACCGAAGGCAACACAGTCCGCTCCACGTTACCAATAGTAAACGTAACCGTTCCCGTTTTCTCTGCCCCAGCGCCTTGCAGAATATCAGCGCAACCCGCCGCCAACAAAACCAGCGCCAACCCGCACAGCGCCCTGCCCAACGTTCTTTTCAGATTTTTCATCGTACTACTCCTATCTCATCCCCCGACACAAAAACAGCCGGAAATTTCCGTCATAACTGTTTGGACAGGCAAGGAATTACCAATCCCCTGCCCGCCAAACCTCCAACAACCAGCAACAATTTAACCATTGCTAATTGCTAGTTCTTCATTTTTCATTCTTAATTATTAATTGTAAAAGTGTAGGTCCCGCTGCTTTCCAAATCGCCGCTACTCGTCTTCCCCTCCACCGTAAGCTTAATCGTCTTCGCCGTGGAAGTGTCCAGGAATATCAGACTGCCCGTTATTCCCTCCTGTTTTGTGCCGTTCAGCCGCCATGCAATATCGGTATAACTGCCCCCGGCGGTATTAATGGAAACGTAGTAGACATCTCCCACTGTAAGCGTAACTTCCGCATCTTTGGACAAGTCAACAGTGACGTTGCCGTTCGTGCCCTTCAGCGTGATGGAAGTATCCTCCCCCAGGCCGACACCGGGAGTGACCGCGCCCAGTTCGTTAATCGTAATAGTGTAGTCGCTGGTAAAAGGAGTCCCCAATCCACTTCCGTCAGCGATAGTCGCGGTCAAGGTTACTGTTCCCGTAGCGGTGGGAGTAAAACTGTTGTCTGTAATAGCGCTAACACCCGCCCCGCTGGTCTTGACTGTCCACACAATGGTTTTGTTTGTCGCGTCCCCAGGAATCGGCGTCGCCCCGGCCAGGCTTACCGCGTAATCCTTGGTTCCGTAGGCCGGAACGTTGGCAATACTGGTTACCGGCTTAATGATGGTAATGGTAGTTTCCGCAGTAAAATCATCGCCCTGGGCCTTCCCGTTCACGATGGTCGCGGTGAGGGTTGCTGTTCCCGCGCTTGCCGGGGTAAAGCTGCCGCTTGCCACGTCGGCGCTGGTCAGGCCGGTAGTACCTGCGGTTTTGACACTCCACACAATGTCTTTTTGGGTAGCCTCCGCCGGAACCACACTTACGCCGACATTCAGGTCCAGAAGCGATCCGGTAATCGCGTTCCGGGTTGCGGGGATACCGTCAATGCCGGTTACCGCCACAAAAGGCACAAAGACGATAGTAACCGTGCCGCTGTCTGCCGCATTGGTTGCCGTCGCCCCGCTATAGACAAAGGCGTTAGCCGCCACCCCGGTAAAGGTAAAGCCTGTTTTCGCCGTCAGGGTTACAACAGCCTTATACGCCGTGGAAGCCGCGAAGCTGCCGGTAACGGCGCTGCTGTCGTCAGCTTTTTGCCACACAATAACTCCCGTGTACTGGGTTTGTTCGGCAAAGGCAGTAACCGGCGCAGCGTCTTTTACCGGCGCGGTAATCAGGCCGGTAAGATCAAGCGCGTTTACAACAGTATCCGCGCCCCCGGAATCTGTGGGGTTTGGACACCCGGCGATCAGTAAAAGCGCCGTCAAGATTAGGATGCTTTTACATAAAATTTTTCGTGATACGGCCATAAACTGGTCCCTCCTGGTTAAAATAGTTCCCCGGCAAAACCTTTGCCAGTCTATAATCAAAAGAGGACCTATATATGCATTGATAAAGAACAAACAGAGGGGCTATACTTCCAATGCTTTTTATAAGCGCCCGCGGCGGTTCGCGCTCCTGACAGAAAACGACCGCCGCGGGTTTCCTCTTTAGCTACCTACGATACACCCCCCAACCGCACAAATATGCACAACCCAAAAGGGCGCCGGAACCGTTCCCTGCTGTATTATCCGCGGCGGGAAAATAGCCCTAACGCCCTGTTGTGTGGAAATAAAAAAATACGGAAAAAAAGGATTTCCCCTACCGTTTGCTAAAAAACGTG
>JAIROH010000195.1 GCA_031257595.1 Treponema sp.
GCGCTTTCGTCGCTGCTTGCCGATCGTTCGTACAACGCCCTTGTTGTTTCCGGGGATGTGTTCGACAGATCCATACCGTCTCCGGAAGCGGTAGAACTTTTCAGCGGATTTTTGGGAGGGCTGAAATCGGCCCGGCCCGATCTTGCGATACTGATAATTCCCGGAAACCACGATTCCCCCGTGCGGCTCGGTTACGGAAAAGAACTTTTTTCGGGCCTCGGCGTACACATAGCGGAAGATCCGGAACAGGCTTTCGATCCGGTGATTGTCAGGGCGGGTGAAGAAAGCTGCGCGTGTTTTTTGCTGCCGTTCCTCTATCCGGGGAGCCTTGTCCCGGCCCCCGGAACCGAAGCGGATCTTGCCCAGGCCGCGCCGGTCGAAAAGGCCGCGGAACGGCTTGAGGCGGCGCGGCAAAAAGCCGCCGGGAAAGGCGCCGGATCGTCGCTGCTCGCCGCCCACCTTTTCTGCGCCGGGGGAAAAAGCTCCGATTCGGAGCGGACATTCCTCGGTCAGGCGGAACAGGCGGATCCGGGCCTCTTTTCCGGCTTTGACTATGTGGCCCTGGGGCATCTACACCGTCCGCAAAAGGCCGGGAAAAACGTATGGTATTCGGGAAGCCCCCTCGCCTATTCGTTTGACGAAGCGGATCACCAAAAATGCTTTCTTTCTGTTGAAATCGTTCCCGGACGTTGTACCGTGAAAGTCCTGCCTTTCAGCCCCCTCAGGCCGCTGCGCCGGCTTTCCGGCCCGTTTGAAAATTTTTTAAAAGATCAGGACGCGTCCCTTAAAGAAGCGGAAAACTGTTTTCTGGAAATTACCCTTTCCGGCGGCGCGCTTACCGAAAACGCCCTCCCCATACTCAGACAGCGGTTTCCGTATCTGCTCCTGGTAAGGCAGGACGAGGCGCGGGCGGCGATGACCGCGGAACAGCCGGTACGGAGAACGGGAAACAGGAATGTGGTTGACGATTTCCGGGAATTCCTTGAGGAAATCTACGGCGAGGCGGACGACGATAAACTCCGCTGTTTCGCCGAGATCCTTCAAAGTACGGAAAAAGAAGCATGAGGCCCAAACGGCTGGAATTGCGCAATTTCGGCCCTTTTGCGGGAAACGCGAGCCTTGATTTTTCTTCGCTGGAAGACATCTTCCTTATTACCGGAAAAACAGGATCGGGAAAAACCACGCTGTTTGACGGAATTTGTTTTGCCCTTTACGGCGCGGTTCCGGGCAGCAGGACGGGGTACGAAAATACCCTGGCAAGCGACTTTGCCGCGCCGGGAGCGGACTGCAGGGCGATTCTGGAATTTTACAGCGGTTCCGGGCTTTGGAAAGTTGAACGAACGATCCGCCGGGAAAAACAAAAAGACGGGTCCGTGAGGATCGACAAGACGGCCGCTCTTTTCAGGATGGAAGACGGTTCCTGGACCGGCGTCTGCCCGAACAGGCGGGAGACGGACGAAAAAATCAGGGAACTTATCGGGCTTGAGAGCGGGGAATTCTTCAAGATCGTCCTGCTTCCCCAGGGTGAATTTGCCGAATTCCTGCGGCTTAAAACAAACGAGCGGAGGAAGATCCTCGGAAAGCTTTTTCCGGTTGAAGTTGTCGCGCGGGTAATGCAGGCCGCCCATGAAAAGGAAAAAGACGCCGGGGCGGCCCTCAGGGAAGCCGAACGGAGCCTGGGCGAAACGCTGAAGCGCGTCAATTTTGAAAATTACGGCGTTCTCCGCGGGCAGTGCGAGGAAAAAGTCAACGCAGCGAAAAGCGAAGAAAATTCCCTTAAAACAAAAATTGAAACATGCGGGCGGTACTGCCGTATCCTGGACGCGGAAGAATCCGCCCTGTCGCGGCTTTCGGAAATCCGCGAAAAAACAAACGAAAACAGGGAACGGGCGCTCCGCCTCGCCCCGGACGAAAAACGGCTTGCCGTTTCAAGAAAGGCGAGACCTCTGGAACGGTACGCGGTAAACGCCGCCGAAAAAAAAGCGGCGCTCGGCAGGGCTCTCGCCGATGCGGAAGAAGCTTCCGTCCGGCGGGCGGCGGCGGAAAAGCGCAAAAAAGAATTTGACGAACAGCGGGAAAAGATCGCCGCCGTGGAACAGGAACTCGCGGAACTGAAAGAGCGCCGTCCGTTTCTTGAGGAGATGCGCAGTCAGGCTCTGGCGTTGAAACAGGACGCCGAAGATTTGAAAAAACTTGACGCGCTTATCGCGGAAAATCTTTCCGAATGTGAAACATTGAAAGAAAAACTCGCCGATGCCGAAAAACGCCAGGCGGCGCTTGAAAAGGCCGCCGGCGGCGCGCCGGAGCTTGAAGCGGCGCATGAAAAAGCCAGGGCGCTTATGGATTCGCTTCTTGAGATAAAAAAGCTCGCCGTCGAAGAAACGCGGGTTCAAAAAGAAGCGGAAGAAAAAAAACGTGAAAAGGCCTACAGGGAAGTCCGGCTGCGGGAAATTGAAAAAAACGTTTCCGTTCTAGAGGACGAGCGTGAACATCTCAGGAAAGAACAACAGGCCGGCGATGAAGGGGAAGCCGCCGCCCGGCTTGCCCTTCATCTGGAAGACGGAAAGCCCTGCCCTGTCTGCGGGGCGACGCGTCATCCGCTGCCCGCCAAAGCCGCCGCCCGGCGCTTCGGCATCGAAGAACGGCTTTTGTCGCTTGAAGCCTCGCTTAAGGAATTTGCCGAAAAACGGAGTACGGTTCACGCCGAAGCGCTCGGCCTTTCCGGGGAAATCGGCGCTCTGGAAAAGCGGGCCGCCGAAACCGGCGGCGAAGCGCGGCGGCTTTGGGAAAAAAGCCCCGAACTGCGGCAGGCCGCCGGCGGGGAAATGCCCGATCCGGACCGGCTTGAATCGGAACGGGTTAAGGCCCTGGCGGAACTAAACGCCCTTGTCAACCGGCGGGAAGAAGCCCGGCGGGCGAACGCCGGCCTTAAAGACTTTTTCCGCGGCAAGGAGGCCGTTGCCCTTTCCGTTTCCCGCAAGGAAACGGAAAGGGCCTCCCTTGAAGAGAAACGGAACCACACGGCCCGGAATTCCGAAGAACTGGCGGCAAAGCAGGCGCGGCTTCTGGACCGCTGGGGTTTGAGCGATCCCGAATCCGCCGTTGAAGAGGCCGAAAAAAAAATAGCCGCATACGAAAACGCCGCCGCCGGATACCATACGGGCAGGGAAGAAGCGGAACGGATTTTGGCCGCCGCTTTGTCGGGCGAAGAAGCGGCGCTCAAACAAAAACGGGACGCGGAATCCGCGTTTGTCTCTGTCGTGACGGAGCTGGAAAAAGCCCTGGAAGATTCAAGCCTGAACGATGTCCCGGAAGAATTGGGTCTGTTCGGTACGGGAACATCCGGCCCGTTCCGCGCGGAAAAATCCGGCGAAATTTCCGGCGAATTGTTACGGAATGTCGAAGAAAGCGCCGCCCGCATCATGGACAGTCTTCTTGCGCCGGACGAAGAACAGGCGATTGAAAAGCGGAGCAAAGAATTGCGGGACGAAATGTCCCGGCTTGATTCGGCGGCTGAGGAACAGGAACGGCTTTTGGCCGATCTTAGAACCGGGCGTGAAAAGCTCGACGTTTCCGGAATTTTCGGGGACGGCCCGGCGCCGGCAAGTCTTTCCCCGGTACGGGAAAGACTTGCGTTCCTTGAGGCAAAGCTCGAAGAGGCGGCCGCGCTCCGGGAAACGGCGGCGGGTGAACTTGCCTTTCTCGAAAGGGAAAAGGAGAGGCTTGACAGGGAGGAACAGCGGCGGAAAGAGCTTGCCGCCGCCGCGGAACGTTACAGCGCCCTTTACGACGATCTTTCGGGAAAAAATCCGAAAAAGATCCCGTTTGACTCGTGGCTGCTGGGGCTTTATCTTTCCGAAGTCGCCGCCTACGCGACAAAACGCCTCCAGCGGATGAGCGAAGGCCGGTATTCCCTTCACCTTAACCCGTCGGGCGAAAACGCCAAAGCCTATTCGGGGCTGGATCTTTCGGTGTTTGACGCCAATACCGGAAAAATGCGGCCCTGCGCGACCCTTTCCGGCGGCGAAAGTTTCCTCGCATCGATAAGCCTTGCCCTGGGGCTGGCCGATTCAATACAGGAAAGGGCCGGGGGCGTCCGGCTTGACGCCGTTTTTGTTGACGAAGGTTTCGGCAGCCTCGACGACGAAACCTTAACCAGGGCCCTTGATATCCTGGACGAACTCCGGGAAACCAGAATGGTAGGACTTATCTCTCATGTAGGAGAAATGCGCAGCCGTATTCCCAGCAGGGTTGAGGTGATAAAAACGGTTTCCGGCTCCCGTATAATCCAGGATACGGCCCCCGAAGTTGGCGAAGCGTCAAGTTAATCAGCCTACCACATCCGGGGCTTAAAACCTTCGGGCGCTTCAATCTTTACCGTATCCCCCGACTGTTCTATCACATAAACGCCACGCCGCAGAGCGTATTTTTTTACCGAGGCGTTGACAATAGCCCCCGCCACGGCTCCAAGCAGTTTCCGCTTATCATCGCGTTCGTCAAGGTAAGCGCGGAGAATTTCCATCCGCTTGGCGTGACGATCCACGTCCTGTTCAAGCCTCCTTTTCAATCCTACAAAAATGTAGTATTCTGCCGTCAATGAGTTCAGACAATTTGTTTCAGCATGGCGGACCTGAGCGCGAACGGGCCGAGCTTGAGCTTCTTCTTGACATTGTGCGAACCTTCGACAAACACGTGGAGCTTAAAGCCGCGCTGGGCCCGCTGCTCTCGCTGCTGGAACTTCGGGCCGGCCTTACCTGGGGTATGGTTACGCTGCTCGACCGCTCTACCGGCCTCCTTAAAATCGAGGAGGCGTACGGACTGATGCCGGAAGAAAAAGCCAGGGGCCTCTACCGGCTTGGCGAGGGCCTTATAGGCCGGGTTTTTGAATCGGGCATACCCGTTACCGTTCCCGATTTATCCAAAGAGACCCATTTTCTCAACCGGGCGAAAAACCGTACCAGGGAAGATATGGCCGGCCTTACGTTTTACTGCGTCCCCATCCGCTCCAACGGAGCCGTTATCGGCACGCTGTGCGCGGAACGGCGCATCAGCGGCGGCGATCCTGAACTCCAAAGAAATCAGGATAAGGCCTTTCTTGAAAAAGTTTCAGGCATCATCGCCGATTCGGCAAAACTCCGGGAACGGATACTCGAAGAACAGTTCCACTACCGGGAACAGCGCCTGATACAGCCCAAAGACCAGGGCAGGGATCACGGCGGGCGCATTGCCGCGGGGAGCGGCATTATCGGTACATCGCGGGTAATGCGGGGAGTTTACGAGATGATCATGCAGGTAGCCCCCAGCGATGCCACGGTGCTGATAACCGGGGAAAGCGGCACCGGCAAAGAGCTTGTGGCGGCGGAACTTCACCGGCTGTCGCGGCGCTCGGCGTCGGCGCTGGTCAAAATCAACTGCGCCGCCCTGCCTGAGTCGATTATTGAAAGCGAGCTTTTCGGCCACGAAAAAGGGGCTTTTACCGGCGCGCTCAGCCAGCGGAAAGGTCGTTTCGAGCTGGCCCAGGGCGGTACAATCTTCCTTGACGAAATAGCGGAGCTTTCGCCCCAGATACAGGTAAAACTGCTCCGGGTACTCCAGGAACGGGAAATTGAGCGGGTAGGAGGGAGCCAGACAATCAAGGTTGACGTACGGCTCATGGCCGCCACCAACAGGAACCTTGAGGAAGAGGTCAGGGCCGCCCGCTTCCGGGAAGATCTGTTTTACCGACTCAACGTGTTTCCCCTTCATGTACCGCCCCTCAGGGAACGGAAAAGCGACATTATGCTTTTAGCGGATCATTTTGCCGAAAAATACGCGGAAAAAAACAACAAGCTTATCAAGCGGATTTCTTCCCCTGCCATCGACCTTCTTACCAGCTATTCCTGGCCCGGCAATGTCCGGGAACTGGAAAACTGTATTGAGCGGGCGGTGATACTTTCCACCGACAGGGTGATTCATTCCTACAACCTGCCGCCGAGCCTTCAGTCGCCAAGTTCCACAAACACCGAGCCGACGACAACCCTGGAAGCGGCCCTTTCCCGGCTGGAAAAAGAACTGATAGTGGAGGCCCTCAAAATCAACGGCGGAAACATGGCCGCCGCGGCCCGTCAGCTGGGAATCACCGAACGCCAGATGGGGCTTAGGGTTCACCATTACGGAATCAACTGGAAATCGTTCAGAGTACGGGTATAGGGCAAAACAATGCGTTCTCCATGTGATTCCGTAATGAACTTTTTCTCAATACTAAAGATTTTTCAACATTTTTGTAGCTTCTATTATTCAAAGATACAAAAATGTAGTTACTAAAGAATATATGTTGATATACGGTTCCGGTTTCAGTTATAAACCGTTTAGCCGGCATATGGCGCCTCTCTCAAAAAAGGCTTTCCGGTAAAAAATATTTCCGCGGTTCACCGTAACGCGGCTTGCCGGCTAAACGGTTCTAAATCCTTATTGTATAAGGATTTAGAAGCGCGGAAGATACGGCGGACGGCCCGCTGTCTCAAAACCGGCTGTTTTGAAACAGCGGCGGCGTGTGTTTTTTCACCAGGCTTGGCACGGTTCCTGCTATAAAGCCCAAAAGCAACTTTTAGGAGGACAAGAAGGTGCAAAAGAAATTTCTCGTGTTAATGATCTTGTTTCTATGTGCAGGGATCTCGCTTTTTGCCCAGGAGGGAACTGAACCGGACGCCCTGGGCTTCTCTGTGGACATTGTCTGGATGTTCCTCGGCGCGATCCTGGTCTTTATCTTCCAGGCGGGGTTCGCCCTGGTTGAGACGGGATTAACCCGGGCAAA
>JAIROH010000240.1 GCA_031257595.1 Treponema sp.
GTTCCCGACTGCGATGGGGACAGGGGGAACCTTGTTATTTGGGACGACACGGCGGGATCAGTCCGGATCCTCGACGCCCAGGAGGTTTTCGCCCTCGCCTGCGCCGCCGAGCTTTCCCACCTTGTCTGGACGGGGTCCCTCCGTTACGACCAAAACGGCAAAACCCTTGTCAGGGCGGCCGTCGCGGTAAACGGCCCGACATCCATGCGCATAGACCGCATAGCCGAAGCGTTCGGCGTCGAGGTGTTCCGCGCCGAGGTTGGGGAAGCCAATGTGGTAAACCTTGCCCGCGTCCTCCGCGAACAGGGTTACATAGTCCGGATACTGGGAGAAGGTTCCAACGGCGGCAACATCACCCACCCTTCGGCGGTACGGGATCCGCTGGCAACGCTCTTTGCCCTGATAAAGCTCCTTACGATACGGGGGCCGGCCCGGAAAGGCCCGCGGCCCTTTCCGGACCCGGAATCCGATTCGTCCTTTACCCTTCGGAACCCGGAAACGGGCAGCGGTTTTTTCCATATCTGGCTTGAACGGGCCGGACTTAAAAAAACCGGAATCGAAGGCCGCTCCGGCCATAAAACCAACGGGAACAATTTTACCCTTTCCGATATCATCGCCTCCCTTCCCCGGTTTTACACGACGGGAGTTTCCACCCCCGAAGCGAAGCTTCAGGTTGTCACCGCGGATCACAGGCTGCTCAAGGAAAAGTACCAAAAAGTATTTTTCGCCGAATGGGAAGAAAAAAAAGCCGAACTCGGACGCCGGGGTATCCATGGCTTTGAGGCCAGGGCCTGTATAGGCCCGGAAGAAAAGCGGAACCTCGAAAATTTCGGCGACGCGGAAACCGGCGGCCTTAAAATCGTGTTTACCGGCCCGGACAAAAAAGACAAAGCCTTTATCTGGATGAGGGGATCGAAAACCGAAAGCGTGTTCAGGATCATGGCCGACGCCGAAGACGCGGAACTCGAACGGGAACTTATCGCGTGGCAGCGCGGCATGGTAAGCGGGGCCGACTCAATGTAAAAAATTCAGGTCCTTTCCCGTACCGCCACATTAATCTCGATTTTCCCGTGGCCCCCGAGTTCCATGGGTACAATAAGGGCTTCAACTTCCCTGTTCGAAATTTCCATGTTTTCCCCTGAAAAAAGCGCCGGCGGGGTAAGGTCGAATTTAAAACCCAGATCGTGAAGCTTGGTCACCGCCTGGGCGGTGATCATATTGGCAAGTTCGGTGATCGTGGCTTTTGCCAGCTCGTCAAGAGCGGTAAATTTTTCGCCGTTCATTGTACCGGCGATATTAAGCGCCGTTTCTTTGGTCATATCAAAAAGAACCCGTCCTTCAACATCGCCGGCGAGGCCAACCAGCGCGGCGACGCCCATAATGGACATGGTTGTTGACTTCAAATAAAGCTCGCCCCGTTTTACATCCGCGTTAAGCACTTCTTTCAATACGTTAAACGCAGCCTCAACAAAGGGATTGATATACTCAACTCTCATATATTACTCCTTATTCCGTCTGTAGGCTTAATACCCGGCGGCCTTATTCTCTGTGTACAAACGCGGAAACCGGCGGCCTGGCCACGGTACGCCATTCCTGCCCGGAAAGTTCTTCGTTCCTGCCCAGAATAACCATACCCCTGCCTTTGAGTTTTTCCACAAACTGAGCCACTATCTTTTCCTGCTCCGCGACGGGGAGGAAAGACAACATGTCCCTGGCCAGGATAATGTCCAGATCCGGCAGGGGATTATCATTAATAATATCATGATATTCAAACAGGATCGAGTCCTTAACGGCCTGGTTAAAACTGTAACCGCTTGCGCCCCGGACCATAAACGGCCGGCAATACTCGGGCACGTCGATAAGATCAAAAACCATGTTGGGAGCCTGCGAAATCGCCATAATGTCGTTATCGTTGGCCCAGATCTTAATACGGGCGTCCGGATACCTGGCTTTTAGTATACAGGCAAACGAAAAAGTTTCGTGTCCTTTTCCGCAGCCGATATTCCAGGCCTGGATGTTGTTGGAATTGACATCGGGAAGACACGATGTCACCTGGGCGGCGTAATCGTCATCCCAAAACGTCCCGGTAAACGGCGAATAAAACCGGGAAAGAAAATCGTCCGCCGCCGCGGCATCCTTAAGCTGAAGATCCGGCCCGCTACGGCCGACGCTCCAGCCGGCAAAACGTTCCCTGAGCCACTGGTCGTTAACCGCGCTGGGATAGAAACGTTTGAGGGCCGGAAGGCTCTGGCGGATAAAGTCAAGGGCGCCTTCGCCCGCGTCCACGGAAGGCTGGGCCGGAACGGGCGCCGCATAGTAATCGCCGGCCGCTTCCACCTGCGGAGCCTGGGCCCGGGGCTTGGCCTTGTCCTCCTCGCTCTGGGAAAATATCCGTATCACGTCAAGAATGATGTAAAGAGCGCCCTGTTTTTCCACAACCCCGCTTATAAACTTGATGTTGATGTCCCCGAAGATCGGATGCGGCGGCTGTATCGTATCGGAACTGATCCCCACGACCTTGTCGATCTTGTCAACAATCGTACCGTAGACCCTGTCGTCTATACGGAGGATCAACATGTTTTCTATGCCGTCCGCCGCCTGTTCCATCGGCAGGTGGAAAAAAGCGCGAAGATCGACAATCGGAATAATGTCGCCGCGAAGGTTGTAGACGCCCCGTACAAAAGAAGCCGCGTTCGGCACAAATGTAAATTTGTCGGCCTTCGCGATTTCCTTGACGTTCATAATGTCGACGCCGTAATCTTTTCCGGCAAGGGAAAAGGTTATCATCTTAAAATCGACATTCTCTACCTGTTCTTTTTGTTCCTGAATCTCCGCGTTAAGGGTTTCCAAACTTCGTACCTGGGCCATTACCGTATTCCTTCACGTATGCGGCGCTGTTCTATTTCCTTGCGCTGCCCCAGCTCAAGAAGCTGGCTGACGTCTATAATCAGGGAAACCGATCCGTCTCCCAGTATTGAGGCTCCGGCGATACCCGGAGAATTGGTAAACTGATCCCGCAGGGGCTTTATGACCACGTCCTCTTCACCGATGAGGCTGTCTACCATAAAGCCCATTTTCTTTTCGGCGGTACCGACAATCACGATATAACAGAAATCCTTCCCCTCTTCCGTTTTGATTCCGAAAAGCCTGTTAAGCCTGAGCAGGGAAATGACATCGCTCCTTATGTTGAAAACCTCGTAGTTGTCGATCATCTTGATCTCGTCGGGCTTTATCCGCAGGCTTTCAATAACGCTGGTAATCGGTATCGAGTAAATCTCCGGACCGACCCGCACCAGAAGGCCCTGAATAATCGCCAGCGTAAGGGGCAGTTTAATCGTAAACTTCGTTCCCTTGCCTTTTTCGGAACTGACCGTAACCGTACCGTTAAGCTTTTCGATGGAACGGCGGACCACGTCAAGGCCGACTCCCCGGCCGGATATGCTGGTAACCTGCTTTGCCGTGGAAAAGCCCGGCTCAAAGATAAGGTTATAGGCTTCCACATCGGAAAGCACCTTGTTGGGGTTGATGATTCCTTTTTCAGTCGCCTTTGCCTTAACCGCCTCAACATCAATGCCTTTGCCATCGTCGGCAATTTCAATGATGATCATGTTGCCTTCGTTTGAAGCTTTAAGAAGAACCCTGCCTTCTTCGCTCTTGCCGGCGGCAAGGCGGTCTTCTTTGGATTCAATGCCGTGGTCTACGGAATTCCGCACCGAGTGCATTATCGGATCAAGCAGATCCTCGATAACCGATTTGTCAAGCTCCGTCTCTTCCCCTTCGATTACCAGGTTGATCTTTTTATTGAGGGATTTGGAAAGATCCCGTACAAGCCTGGGGAAACGGCTGAATATCTGGCTTATCGGAACCATGCGGATCCTCATGACCCCTTCCTGCAGTTCCCCGGTAATACGGCCCAGATTTTGGCTCGTGGAACGGAATTTACCCACATTGACCTTAAAATTGGTCTCGAAACCGTCAAAGAGGGTAAAAATATCCCCAAACTGGTCGCCGATTTCCTTGCGGATGTCTTTTACCGAACGGCCTTCCTGAATGTTCTCAAGGTATCCCGGAAGGCTGTCAAACAGTTCTTTTATTTTTTCACGGTACCTGCCTTCCAGACTGTGAAGTTCGTTTACCTGATCGCTAAACAGGTTGTTTATCTGGTTAAACGTAGCCTTGGTGATAACCGTTTCCGACACAAGGTTCAATAAATCGTCGATACGCTTGGAATCCACCCGAAGAATGGAGCCGGCCTCTTTCCCCGCTTTTTTGGCGTCCTCGGTGGAAACCTTTGCCGGGGAAGCGCCCGGAGCCGCGCCCTGCGGGTTTGCCGGTCCGCCGGCGGGAGCCTGGCTTGCCGCCGGACCCGGCGATGCTGCCACCGGACTTGGAGGAGCGGCCGCGGAACTTACCGGGGCCACCGAGGCTGCCGGACCCGGCGATGCCCGCGAAGCAGGCTGTGAAACTGCCCGCGTTCCCGCGGATTTGAGCGCCTGTATATCGACGACCGTACTGGAAAGGGTTACATCGGGAATGGTAACGTACTTTTGCAGATCTTCGGCGCTTTTCGTGGACGCGATATAGTAACTGACCGTCGGGAAAAACTCATCCTCGTAAAGCTGCTCGAAATCCGGCTGGGTTTTAAGTATCGTGCCAAGGCCTTTGAGGGCGGCGTAAACCTGAATGCCCCCGACGGTGTTCATAAGGCTGTTTTCGTCAAAGTTAACCGAAACCTGGTAAACCGGCGTCCCGGAATCAACGGATTCCTTAAGCTCCTCTATATCCGCTGCCGAAAGCCCCGCAGACGAAGGTACGGCGGCGGGCGGCGGCGCGGGAACAGGCTGCGGCGCGGCGGGTTTGGGCGCCGCGGGTTTGGTTTTCGAAGCGCCTTTTTTACCCCGCGCGGATTCGGGAATCATCGCCTCAAGCCGGGCTTCCATCTGCGACGTATCTTCCTGGTATACGGCCCCGTTCATCCGTTGTTCGAGCATCGCCTTGATGATGTCTATCGCGGCAAGAAGGGTGTCCACCACGTCTTCGTTTATGGCAAGCTGATCGGAACGGATAGCGTCAAGCACATCTTCCACCATGTGGGTAAAATGGGAAAGTTCCATCATTTCCACAGTGGCCGATCCCCCCTTAAGGGTATGCGCCGCGCGGAAAATCTCGTCCACCGCGTCTTTGTTGCCCCCTTCGGTTTCCAGAACCAGTACGTTCTGCTCAAGGGTCTCCACCTGCATTTGAGCCTCACTGAAAAAGTCCTTGAGAAGCTCTTCATTATTGGGATCGAGGTAGTCGCTCATACTTCAATGTTTATACACAAATCATTTTCAGTCAAGATATGACCGATACTATAATATAGAACCATTGCAAAATTGTTTGATTTTGCGACACGCTTGATAAGGAGCTTTGTTTGATGAAAAAGACCCTGATCCGGGCGCTTTTTGTGTTTTTTGCGCTGTTTCCTGTCTCTCAACGGCTTTTTGGGGCGGAAATTACCGTTCCAAGACTGGAATTTGCCAGCCGCGGGGCTTCCGAAGACGGAGATTTTACCGTTTCTACATCCGCCGAGGCCGATATCGCCGTAAACGGGGGCTACAAATACGGTATCACCCTGGGATTGGGTTTTGAAGCCCAAAATTTGGAAAAAGCCTTCTCGTACGGCAGGCTGGAATTGCCGTATGCCTTGTCCGCTCCCACTAAGACGGAGTACAACGCAATGGTAGACGAACTAAACGATCGGTACAGTAACCAGGCGGTACTTTCGGTACGCCTTCTGGAAGCCACCGTCCGGGAAGTGTTTGGAAAGCCCCTGGACCTGAGCTTTTTTGCCGGTCATTACCACGCCCTGGGTTCCGGGGACGAATTTGTTTCCCGGTTCGGAACCGCCCCCGTAGGAAGCTCGTACAGGGGGTTTTTCTACTTCCCCGACGGTATTGGGAACGACCCTTCCCGCCGTTATAACGGGGGCATTTACAACATATTCGGTACCGGCGTCGCCGCCGCGTTAAACCTTTCCG
>JAIROH010000015.1 GCA_031257595.1 Treponema sp.
GCGCAGATCACGCCGCCTTCCCCCCGGCTGTAACCGTTTATTTTTTCGATTACCCCGAAAGCCGCAATATCGGCCGGACCGGGGTTTGCGTGCTTTTTTATTTCCAGCGGATGAATGACAAGCGGCGGTTTGTGCTGCTTAAAAAAAACGCTGCCTTCGGAAACAGCCTCGTTCAGCGTAAGGGGGTTGTCCAGCGTAACATACCGCAGTCCCGGGGTAAACCCTTTGCCAAATTCTTTAAGCAGAGTCGTCTTGCCAACCTGTCTGGCTCCTGTAACCAGGACGGCGCCGAAATTTTTCGCGAGACGGGCTATGGCTTTTTCCGCGTGACGTGGTTTGTACACGGGTTCTCCGGCTACTTGAGCCGCGCCATCAGGTCGTCCGCGAGAGCCTTGTACTTTTCCGGCGACGCGGTCGCCGCTTCCCGCAAAAATTCCCCGGCATCGGCTTTTCTGCCGGCGGCGGCGGCGTTGACCCCGCGGGCGTACTGGACAAGGCCGGGATTTTCGCCCAGGTTAAGCGCCGTTACATACCATCTTTCCGCGGCGTCGTATTCCTTTTGATCATAGGCGATAAGACCAAGGTAGAAAAAAGGAACGGGGCTGTCCGGTTTCAGGAGAACGGCTTCGTGAAACGATTCCACGGCGGCCGCGAAATCTTTCGCTTCATAGGCTTTTTGACCTTCCTCGACCAGCTCGGTGAAAGTCTTCCGGGAACCGATATAGGTTTTATAGTCGGATTCAAAGGCGTCTATACTGGTAAAAAGCGAAAGACGGTCGTAAACGATCTTGCTGTTAACTTCGGCTGTGGCATCCTCCCTGAGCAGCATAAAGGAATCGGTAAGGGTTCTAAAATAGCTGCTTTCCCTGTTTGTCAGAAAGAAAGAAACAACGGACCATGAAAGCGCGTGAAAATTGTCCGGAACACCGGCGGAGTCGGCCAGCAAAACGTCTCTGGGGGAAACGGCGGAGAGCTGTTTTTTTACCGTATCAAGCCACGCGAGGTTTTCTTCGTATTCCAGCGTTCTTGTATCCGCGTTGAATTTAAGGGAATTAAAATAAACAGCAAAACCCTCCCGCATCCACGAAGGGGGATTGGGCACAAAAGCCCTGAAAAACTGAATAAAGGCCTGGTAAGGAAGCATCGCGCTTTCCGCGCCCTTGAGTACGACAAGTTCCCGCCGTTCCGGCACGGAATAATGAAGGTATACGGCGCCCTCCACAGCGGAACTTTCTTCCCGTATTCTGGAGCCGATGTATTTCTGATATTCGTCCCGGTCGGTAAAATACCTGACCTTCAGGGCCGATTGGAGTTTCGCCGGCTCAAAACGGAAAAGCCTGTTGTAGGTTTCAAAACGCTGTTCCAGTTCGGCGGCAAGAACGGCGGTACTCGGCCTGTCCGCGGCGGAATGGATCTCGTAATTACCCTGGTTCATGGAAATCCATGATTGAGCGGCGGCGGCCTGGCAAATCACAAAAAGCAGCGGCAAAAATCGTTTCATTGAATCCTCCTAATTATTCTCCTCAATTATTTTATCGATGATAACGTTCACTTCCTCAATCAAAATACCTGTGTACCTTTCTATATTATCGATCACATAGTTTTGAAGTTCATGGATATTGCCGCCGAGCTGGGTTCCGTAGGGCACGTCAATCGTAATTACAAGACGGTAGCCGGCATCGTCGTCTTTGACGGCGATCTTCTTTATCCGTATGTTCTGATTATACTCGTCCACGCAGTGAATTACCATCTGGGAAAGGGCCGCCTCGGAAATAACAACCTTTCCCCGTTTTGAGTATTCCGGCCGCACGACGGATTTTTCGTGAACCTTGGGGGTGGGGCCCAGGGTTTCGCCGAAACTCCGGCGTTTGAGTATCCTGATGGCGTCGTAAAAGATATGGGGATAGTTCCGTTTAACCTCTATCGAGGGAACCGGTATGACATGTTTTCCCTCAATCTTGCGGGTTCGTATCGCGCGCTCGATTTCCTCCCGGCTTGCGATGTCTTCAATGTGGATAAGCCTGGTCGGATTGGGAAGCTGGAGCCGGGCCGCTATCTTGTTGACCATTTTTTCGGAGGTTCCCAGCACGAGGATCTTTCTGAACTTTTCTCCCTGGAGCTTCCGGGCCACCTCGTCCCTCTGGGCCTTGTCATCGAACAGGGCGGTTTTTACCGCCGCCATAAACGTCTTTTCCTTTTTCGCCGAATGGCCGGCCAGTATGCGGTTGTCCCGAATCAAAAGTCCGTCGTCAATGATAAAATCGATGCCATATTTCTGGGCTACAAGCTTGGCCCGGAAGCTTTTGCCGGTTCCGCTTTCCCCGATGAGGGCGTAGGTCTTAACCCTTCGTAACGTAAAAAGAATGTCCCGGAACATATTTGTTATTATAGTACAACCAGGCTGTTTGCGTTAGGGCAGCGCTGATTAACTTGACGCCTTTGCGTTTAAATATTAGAGTTGTTCGATAACTTCAGTTATCGAACAAATTCCTTATAAAACCTGCAAAATGCGGAGCATTTTGCGAGACTTGTTCAACAACCCGAACCCGATAGGGTTCAGTAAAATAGGT
>JAIROH010000025.1 GCA_031257595.1 Treponema sp.
ATCATTCCCATGCCGGTTCCCAGAGCGGCAATCCATACAAGGAGGGCAGGAAAGACAAGGGCAGACCACGAGGGCGGCGAAACGGCGCCGTTTATCAAATAGTACACGTAAAAAACCATCAGCAGGGCAAATTGTATCATTACCTTGATGCCGTTGCTGAATACATTGCTGATGGGGACGGTAAGGCGGGGAAAGTACACTTTGCTGAAGATATTGGCGTTGGTTATGAATAAATCGGAAGCGTTGGTAAAGCAGCCGCTAAAGAAGGTCCAGAGCATGGTTCCCGAATAGTAAAACAACAAAAAGGGAATGCCATCGGTTCCAATATTGGCAAGGTTTCCAAAAACAAAGCTGTACATGGCCGTTGAAAAAAGCGGATTGATGACATACCAGAGCGGACCCAAAATGGTCTGTTTATACTGAACGGCGAAATCGCGGTTTACAAACAGAAACACCAGATCCCGGTAGCGTATCAGATCCCGAAGCTGGAGATCAAAAAGCTTTCGTTTTGGGCTTATTACAAGCGACCAGTTTTTATCGGCCATCGTTCTGCTTCCGCTTTCCTTTCATGCCGCCATCCTTTTATAGTAATCCTTAAACCATGCGGCGAAATGATCCAGGCCTTCGGCTATGCCGGTAACGGGCGACCAGCCAAGATCCCCTGTGGTGTCGTCTATGTCCGCTTCGGTCGCCGGAACATCCCCCGGCTGGATGGGCAGGAAATTTTTCCGGGCTTTTTTGCCCAAGGCTTTTTCCAGGGTTTCAACAAAATCCAGGAGTTTTTCCGGCCGGTTGTTGCCCAGATTGTAGATCCTGAACGGCGCCGAGGAGGACGCGGGATCGGGCCGGGAAGAATCGAAACCGAGGGAGGGGAGGGGGACGGTTTCTGACGCCAGGAGCACGCCGCTGGCAATGTCGTCGATATAGGTAAAGTCCCGAAACATTTCTCCGTTGCGGTAAATATCGATAGGCTTTCCTTCCATGATGGAAAGGGAAAACTTAAAGTAAGCCATGTCCGGTCTTCCCCAGGGGCCGTATACCGTAAAGAACCTGAGACCCGTGACGGGGATGCCGAAAAGATGGGCCTACGCGTGGGCCATAAGCTCATCGGCCCTTTTGGTAGCCCCATAGAGGCTTACCGGATGATCCGCCGTATCGTGAACCGAGAAGGGCCTTTTACTGTTGAGGCCGTAGACGGAAGAACTTGAGGCAAACACCAGGTGGGGAATCCGCATCTTCCTGCACAACTCAAGAACATTAAGAAATCCGGTGATATTGGAACTGATGTAAGCTGCGGGATTTTCGAGGCTATAACGAACCCCCGCCTGGGCCGCCAGGTTGATGATTCTGTCCGGCGGGCCGGTTTCGGCGGCATATGCCGCAACGGCCCCCTCAAAAGCGTCCCTGTCTTCAAGATTCAGTTTTACAAACCGGAACCGGGGATACCGGGAACTGACAACCGTTTTCCCGAAGGGTAATCCGGGCGCGTCTATTCCCATCTCTCCCAAGCGATCGTTTTTCAGGGTTGTCGTGTAGTAGTCGTTGATTGAATCCAGCCCCAGTACCGAATGACCCTGGTCCAGAAGTTTCCGGGCAACGTAAAAGCCGATAAATCCCGCGGCTCCGGTAAGAATATAATTCATTCCACCCGCGTGTCTGCCGATCATCTTCCGATGCCAAAATATTCCAGCCCCGCGTTCAGGGCATCTTCACGTTTATATACGTTGCGGAGATCAAAAAAACAGAACCGGCCGCTTTCGGGTTTGACAAGAAGATTTTTGACTTTTTTCAGATCCAGATTTCGAAACTGGTTCCATTCGGTGAGGAGTACCAGGGTATGGGCGTTTTGTATCGCGTCGTATTCGTCCCTGGCAAAGTAAAGCGAATCTTTTATGGCGTCCAGCCGCCATGCCGCTTCATTCATGGCAGCCGGATCCCAGAGCCGGAGGGCGGCGCCCTTTTCGACAAGGCCGGAACATATGTCAATCGCCGGACTTTCCCTCATGTCGTCGGTGTTGGGTTTAAACGAAAGGCCCAGTACGGCGATCGTTTTTCCGGCAAGCGATCCCGGCCCGCCGAGGCCGGCCTCGATTTTCGCGATCATTTTCTTTTTTTGTCGTTCGTTGGCCATGATGGTTGTTTCCACAAGCGACAGGGGTTCGCCATAATCACTCCCTGTTTTGGCCATTGCCCGGGTATCTTTGGGAAAGCAGCTTCCGCCGTAGCCGGGGCCCGGGTGGAGGAATTTACTTCCGATACGGCCGTCCCGGCCCATGGCCCTGGCAACATCCTGTACATTGGCGCCGGTTTTTTCACAAAGATTTGCCACTTCGTTGATGAACGTTATTTTTACCGCGAGAAACGCGTTGTTGGCGTATTTTATCATTTCCGCAGATTCAAGATTGGTCTCGATACAGGGGGTTTCGTTGAGATAGAGGGAACGGTAAATTTCTTTCATTATCGCGCGGGCTTTATCGCTTTCACTGCCGATGACAACTTTGTCGGGGTGGGTAAAATCGTAGACGGCGGTTCCTTCCCGCAAAAATTCGGGGTTGGAGACTACGTCGAAACCGATATCCGCGCCGCGGCGGGAAAGCTCTTCTTCTATCCAGCGCCGTACCCTGCGGGCCGTTCCGACCGGAACGGTACTTTTATCCACTATTACCGTGTATTGTTCGATTACCCGGCCTATGCCGCGAGCCACTTCTTCCACGTGGCCAAGGTCCGCGCCGCCGTCTTCCCGGGGCGGGGTTCCAACGGCGATAAAAACGGTACGGCTCTTTTTTACCGCTTCGGCAAAGTCAACGGTAAAGGAAAGCCTGCCCGCCTCGACGTTCCGCCGTACCATATTCTCCAGGCCCGGTTCGTAGATGGGGATGATTCCGTGCTTCAGGGATTCGATTTTTTCTTCGTTGTTGTCCACGCAGACGACGATGTTGCCGAAATCGGCAAGGCATGCGCCGGAAACCAATCCCACGTATCCGGTTCCTATGACGGCTATATTTGTCATGTTTAGAAGAAGTGCCCCAGGCCGATAAAATATTCACCGCCTGCGGGAAGGTACAACTGATTGTGTACTTTCGGCCATTCCCTGATGTCTCCCCTTAGATCCCATCCGGCGCTGATCCGCAGGTAGACGCTGCGCCAACGGAGGAGAAAAGTAGTTACTTCCAGTCCCGCGGTGGCAACAACCCCCGAAGGTTCAAAGCGGGCGTTGTCGCCGTATTCATGGTATTCTTTCCTGGGATCGTCGGCTATTGCCAGATCGATAAACGGCGACCAGTGCTGTTCAAAGTCCAAAAAACGCCATTTTTTGTTGTTAAACCATTCGGAAGGAACAAAGCGAATCAGGCGGAACGGAAATTCAAGGTTAAACAAGATCATTTTGTTTGCCGTGAGATCGTCGTTGCGAAGGCCACGGAGCGCGTCTCCCGCGTCGGTATAGGGATCTCCCCGCCATATCTGAAAACGGAAACGGCTGGAGACGCCGAAAAAATCGGTGAAACGGTAGTGGCCAATTGCGGTTATGGCAACGTTATTGTTCCAGGTCAGATCGTTCTGATTCAAATCATTGCTGTTACTGAGTCTAAGATCAAAACCCCGGCGGTAATTCCCTATCCAGTCGATGCGGCCGAAACCTATTGAATGGCTCAGGGAAAGAACCGGGTAGCGCCAGTCGCCCGTGTCGCCGCCGGGGCGGTACCGTATGGTTTCGGAGATCTTTGGTATATAGTCGACAGTTCCAAAATTCGGAATTTCAAAACCTGTGGGAATTTTCCATTGGCCGTAAAACTCGCTTGCCATATACCAGGTGTCTTCAAAAAATTCAATTCCCGTGGCCGTTTTTTCATCATCACTGTTTTCCTCGTTTACATACAAATGCTGGTTAAAGCCGAACGTAAACATCGTTGTTTTCCAGGGCATATCCACCGAAACGCCCGTGGTGTTCTTGTAGTACAGGGGATCCCCTATCGTATATTCCAGCTCGTTGTCAAAGTTGATAGTCCAGGTAAAACCCAGCGCCCTGAACGGAAAATCCAGATCAAGTAAAAAGCCGAAACTGTGTTTTTTGTCGTTATCAAGTTCGTAACCTATATCAAAACGCAGCGGACTCATGGTTCCCAAAAAGTTATAATCCCGCGCTTTAAGGGTTAGGGAAAATCCCGTATTGGAATCGTATTTTGGTTCGGGAAGGACAATGATGTTCCAGGAGTCTTCGGTATACACGTCGAGGATTACGGGAATTTTTCCGTCGTCGCCGAGATTTTCCAGACTGTATTCAATGAGGCATGAATTTTCCTCGAAAACCCTCTGATTGCGCAGCACCTGAGTTTTTCGGTCTATATAGGCCTCAAGTTCTTTCAGTCCATGAAACTCGGCGCCTTCCTTCAGTTCCACATTATGGGCAATCGCAAACGGTTTGGTCCAGCCCGTAATATGGTAGTTGATGCCGCTGATTACAAAGACCTGTTCGTCCGGAATCTCCCGCGAAAGATATTCGGCCGTTTCGGTTCCGGCCGGGTTTTCTTCGTCATATTCCTGCGGGGCGTATTCCTGTGAAAAGAGAGAACAACAGAGCGTTAAAAAAATTAAAAAAAAGAGAAAGAGTGATTTCATGTCATAACCGCCATAAGTTTTTCAAGTACGTTTCCGCTTCGGGACCGTAACCGGCAAGTTCCGCCCGATCCGCGTTGGGAACCACAAATCGGAGCTTTCCGGATTTTTTCTTTTTATCACTTAACAGGGCGTTTTTGAAAAGATTGGGATCGACAGGAAAAGGGCAGGGGACGGATGTTTCATAGTTCCATGCCGCAAGAATTTCCCGTATGTTTTTTGCCCGTTCCGGGGGGGTGATCCCGAGGGTAAGCCCCAACTCGCAGGAACGGGCGATACCCCAGGCTACGGCCTCGCCGTGGCTCAGGCTGCCGAGGCCTGTCGCCGTTTCAAGGGCATGGCCGAAACTGTGCCCAAGGTTAAGCAGCGCCCGTTCGGCGCCGGTTTCCCTCGGGTCGGCTTCTACGATGTTGCCCTTAACCGTAAGGGCCATGGCAATGAATTCTTCAAGGCGGGCGGAAACGGCCCCCGGATCGCGGAAAGCTTCCATGATTCCACGGAAATCCGCGTTTCCGCCGGCAAGAATCGCCGCCTTGATGATCTCCGCCATGCCGGACTTCCATTCCCGTTTGGGAAGCGTTTCCAGCGTTTCCATGGAAATGACGATTTCCCCCGCGGGATAAAAGGTTCCGGCCAGGTTTTTGATGTTTTCCAGGTCAAAACCGGTTTTTCCCCCAACGGCGGCGTCGGCCATGGCAAGCAGGGTCGTGGGGACCAGGGCGAGCTTTGCCCCCCGCATGTAGACCGACGCGGAAAAGGCCGTCAGGTCGCATACCACGCCGCCGCCAACGGCGATAAAAAGCCCGTCCCGTCCCAGGCCGCATTTATGGGCTTTTCGCAGTATGGTCTGTACCGAATCCCAGTTTTTGTACCGCTCGCCCGGCTGTAGAACAACGGGAACGGCGCCGCTTTTTCCGGTAATCCGTTCCGCCATCGGCCTTGTACATTCATCGCATACTACAAGGCAGGACGGAGAAAAACCGGAAAATTCCGTAATTTCGGGCAGTTTTTCCCTGATAACGACCCGCGAATGAAAAGATCCAAACGTAAAATTGAATTCTCCGGGCATGACGGGACCTTCCGGGCGGATCGTTCAAGCGATCTTGCCTGGCAAAACCAAAAAGTATGCGTAACCAGGTGTTTTACGGGCGGCCGTAACACGCTCCGCGGAACAAACCAAGTCTTTCAAAGAGGATACTGTACTTTGTAAAAGAATTCAATGTGCGGAATAC
>JAIROH010000097.1 GCA_031257595.1 Treponema sp.
TACATCATAATATACTTCTAACAGATTGATCTGGTTCATTTTTACAGTTGCATAACCATCTATCGCCTCTTGTATTATATACCTAACTTTTTCATGCCCCTTTTCTTTTGCAAGCAATGCTATAAGCGCACATGCATCCAAAATATATAATTCATTCAATTTTCCAATTCCTTCTCAATTAATTTCTGCTTGATAAAATTTTCACTTGACAGTTTTCCATCCGGGAACATCCCGACTAATTCATCCAAATTCGGCTTGTTATCAATTGGAGAAAATATTATATTGCCATTTTCTTCAAATATTTTGATTTTCTTTGTGTGAAAATATGAAATTATTGGTTCGGGTAATATTTCCCTATCTATTATTATACTTTCCATTGTTTCCTCCATAAACTAAAAAACATATATTATTCCACAAATCTTTTCAAGTATTTTATAGTGTATTATTTTTTATACATAATACCCAGCCAATTGCACATAGCGTTTTTAAGTGACTTGCCCATCGTTAGTACATGTATATATCCCCCTGTTCAAGGGAGGTTTGTAAAATCCCGTCAAACTGAAAACGTTTTAGTTTTAAAAACGTCCTGCCGGTAAATATTTCCCTTTTTACAGGGAAATATTTACGGATTTTATGTGCCAAAGACAGTAGTATTTGATGTATTTCCTTATACTATATAGAAATACAAAAAACTTAAATAATGGAAATTCTTCCTTGACAAAGTCTCAAAGCCGGGTATATTATTTAAGAAAACGTTTGCAATATAACAACCAAAAATGGTTGTTATTAAAAAACATTTAGGAGGATTTAGTATGAAGAAAGCATTGGTTTTTATCGCGGCTCTCCTGCTTATAGCAGGCGGATGTTCGCGGGCCCCGAAGAAAGCCCTGGTTGGATATGTCATCAACAACATGAATGATACGTTCCAGACCTACGTTGTGGATGCGTTCAAAGCCTATTTTGCCGACAAGCCGGAATACACCGTCGAGGTTCAGGATGCCCAGGAAGACGTGGTAAGGCAGCAGGATCAGGTGAACAACCTCATTGCCAAGGGCGCCAAGGCCCTTGTAGTGGTTCCGGTTAATACCAGCGCCATGGCTCCCATCACCAAGGCGGCCCAGGACGCGAAGATTCCCCTTGTTTATGTCAACCGGAATCCTTTCGGCGACGCCCAGCCCCCGGCGAATGTCTTCTATGTCGGTTCCCAGGAAATTGTAGCCGGACAGCTCCAGATGGAGTCCATGGGTAAGCTCCTTAACGGTCAGGGCGGGGTGGCTATCCTTATGGGCAAGCTTGACAACGAAGGGGCAATTCTCCGTACCCAGGGCAACGAAGACGTAATCAAGTCGAAGTTTCCCAACATCAAGGTACTGGCCAAAGAAACCGGAAACTGGCAGCGGGTTCAGGGCATGAGCCTTACCGAAAACTGGGTTACCACCTACGGAAGCAGCCTTAACGGTATTCTTGCCAATAACGACGAAATGGCCCTCGGCGCGGCGGAGGCTCTCAGGGCTGCCGGCCGTACCGACGTTATTGTCATGGGCGTAGACTTTATCCCCGACGCGAAGACCGCCATCGGTAACGGTACCCTTACCGCGTCGGTACTTCAGGACTCCGCGGGTCAGGGCCGGGGCGCGGCGGAAGCGGCCGCGAAGGCCCTTGCCGGACAGTCTCAGCCTGGTATTAACTGGATTCCGTTTGTGTACATTGACAAGAGCAATTACACTCAGTATTAAAAAAACAAAGGAGAAGCGGGACGTTCGGGAAAAGGTTTTCCCGAACGCTTCCGTTCTCTTGCCAGCCCAAGGGAGAAGAAAGTGAGCGGTGAATATCTTCTTGAGATGAAGAATATTACAAAGATTTTTCCCGGCGTTCAGGCCCTCAAGGGGGTTGACCTCCAGGTACGGCACGGGGAAATCCACGCGCTGATGGGAGAAAACGGCGCCGGAAAATCGACGCTGGTAAAATGCATAGCCGGAATCTACCGGCCTACATCAGGCGAAATTGTATTTGACGGGGAAGTCCAGAACTTCACCAGTCCGTCCGAAGCCCTTGGCAAAGGGATTTCGATGATCCACCAGGAATTGACACCTGTTTTGTTCAGGCCGATCATGGAAAACGTATGGCTTGGCAGGGAGCCCCTTACCGGGCTGAAACTGGTAGATCATAAAAAAATGTACAGCCTTACCAAAGACGTGCTTAAGGAAATTGAGCTGGAAGAAGATCCCGCTACGCTTATGGCGGATCTTACCGTGGCAAAGATCCAGATGGTGGAAATAGCCAAAGCCGTTTCCTATAACTCGAAGCTTATTATCATGGACGAGCCTACGTCGGCTCTCGCCGAAAAAGAAATCAAGCAGCTTTTTTCCATCATGCGCAAGCTTAAAGCCCAGGGAAAGAGCATAATTTTTATATCCCACAAGCTCGATGAAATTTACGAGATTGCCGACCGGGTTACGGTGTACCGGGACGGTTCGTATATCGGCGTGGAAAATACCGCGGATCTCAGGGTGGACAGGCTTATCAACATGATGGTAGGCCGGGACGTTAAGGAGATGTTCCCCAAAATTCCCTGTTCCATAGGGGACGTAAAACTCGAAGTAAAAAATCTTTCCAACAGAAAGTACTTTAAGAACGTTTCCTTTACGGTACGCAAGGGAGAGATACTCGGTATCGCGGGCCTTGTCGGAGCGGGGCGTAGCGAAGTTATCGAAACGATTTTCGGCATGAGGCCCCATACGGGCGGAGAGATCTGGATTGACGGAAAAAAGGTTGAAATCAAAAGCCCCGCCGACGCCATACAAAACGGCATGGCATGGCTTACCGAGGATCGCCGGAGAAGCGGCCTTTTCCCGATGCTGGCCGTTCAGCTTAACATCGCCATTGCTACGATACCCAAATTCCTCAATAAATTTGGGCTTATACGGGAGGCCGAACTTAACAAAAGCTGTACCGAATATGTAAAAAAAATACAGGTAAAAACCCCAAGCCTTGCCCAGCATGTCGAGAACCTGAGCGGCGGCAATCAGCAGAAGGTTCTTGTGGCCCGCTGGCTTATGACAGACCCGGAAATACTTTTCCTTGACGAGCCCACGCGGGGCATCGACGTGGGAACCAAGGCGGAAATCCACAGGCTTATTTCAACCCTGGCCGGAGAAGGCAAGTCCGTCGTTATGGTTTCTTCCGAACTGCCCGAGATCATGGGAATGAGCGACCGCGTCATGGTAATGCACCAGGGAAAGGTAACGGGTATTGTGGAAAATTCCAAAAACCTGACCCAGGAAGAACTTATGGCTTACGCGACGGACACGGTAGCGGAATACAAAAAATCCAAAGGAGGAGAATAATGGCTTCTTCCAGCGCAACGTTTAAGAATATCGTAAGAAAATACGGAATTGTCCTCGTATTGCTTCTGATGATCATCCTGCTGACTATTGTCCGGCCGGAGTTTATCAGCCCCAGGAATCTGTTCAATGTTCTTACCCAAAGCTGTATTTTCGGTATTATGGCTTTGGGAATGACCTTTGTCATTATTTCCAAGGGGATTGACCTTTCGGTCGGTTCCGTTCTGGCTTTTTCCGGCGTTGTGGCGGCAAGTTTCGCCCAGATGAGCGACGCCACGGAAAAGTACTTTCCCGGTATGCCGGTTCTACCGGTGATTATACCGATCCTGCTGGCCCTGGGCATAGGCGCGGCCTGCGGTTTTGTCAACGGCTGGCTTATCGCCAAAACCAAGATACCGGCGTTTATCGCCACGCTGGGCATGCAGACGGCGGCCCGTGGTTTTGCCCTTATCTATACGCGCGGCAGGCCGATCAGTAACCTCGTTCCTTCGTTAACCGCTTTGGGCGAAAGGGTTTTCAACATCATACCGGTTCCGGTAATCATCTTTTTTGTGATGATAGTGATAAGTCATGTCCTTTTGAACAAAACCCGCTTCGGTAAAAACACCTACGCGATCGGCGGCAATATTACCGCCGCGGAAGTGTCCGGGGTAAACGTATCCAAGTACCTTATCCTTATTTACACGTTCTGCGGACTGCTTGCCGGCCTTGCCGCCGTTGTATTTGCCGGCCGTGTCGGAAGCGTTCACCCCGGAGCGGCGGATGGTTATGAGCTTACCGCGATCGCCTCCACTACAATCGGCGGTACATCCCATTCGGGCGGTATCGGCACGATTATCGGGGCTTTTGTCGGCGCCATGGTTCTCGCCGTATTGCGAAACGGCTTTACCCTCCTTGGGGTCAACGCATACTGGCAGAAGGTTGCCGAAGGCGCGATCATCGTTGTGGCGGTGATCATCGATATGCGGAAAAACGCGAAACGGGATTAGTGTCTAGACACGATTCAAAATGTGGATAAAGGAGCCAAAGTGAAAAAAAGAATATTTAACCGCAAAGGCGAAAAAGTCGAAGAAGTAAGAAGAAAACAAGGAAAAATTCCATATTCTATTCCTTTTTTGACTTCTTCGACTTCGCGGTTTTTTCTTTGTAATGTATTTTTAGTGTTTACAAGGTACTAGGAGCGCAGTATGGATAAGGTTAGAATCGGCTCTGTCGGACTTGGAAGGCTGGGGCTCCAGCACGCGGTCAACGCGGCAAGCAGGATACAACACGCCGAGCTTAGCGCCCTGTGCGACGTAGACACCGCCAAACTCAACAAGGCGGCGGACGCTCTTGCCGTGCCCCACCGCTTTACCTCTTTTGAGGATTTGATAGCCTGCGGGGATGTTGACGCGGTGGTACTGGTTTCTCCGTCGGCGCTGCATACCAAACAGATAGCCGCCGCGATGGCCGCGGGAAAGCACGTGTTTTCCGAAAAGCCGCTGGGAGTTACCGTTGCGGAATGTAAAGAAGCGGAAAAGGCCGTGGAAGCCCACAAAGACCTGGTGTTCATGCTGGGTTTTATGCGGCGCTTTGACGAATCCTACAAATACGCCCATGAAAAAGTCGCCGCCGGGGAAATCGGGAAACCCGTACTGTTTCGTTCGTACAGCCAGGACCCGGAAAAGTTTATCGCCGGGGCCATCGCGTTTGCCCCCCATTCCGGCGGCCAGTTCCTCGATATGGCGGTTCACGACATAGACCTGGCCCGCTGGTTTACCGGTTCCGAGCCGGAAACGGTCTACGCGATAGGGGGCTGTTACGCTCACCCGGAATTTGCCGTCTCGAAAGACGGGGACAACGTTTCCTGCCTTATGAAATTCAAAAACGATTGTATGGTGTTTTTGTTCGCCGGCCGTACCGCTCCCCACGGCTACAATGTGGAAACCGAAATCATCGGGACGAAAGGCATACTCCGCATCGCGTCGGTGCCCCAAAAGAACCTTGTGGAGGTTCTTGACGGATACGGGGTGCGCAAAGAATGCAGCGAAAACTTCCTTGAGCGTTTCGACACGGCGTATGTCAACGAGGTGCAGGAATTTGTCAATTGCATCGTCGAAAAACGTAAACCGGATGTAACCGTGTACGACGGAACGAGGGTTTCGGAAATCGCCTATACCTGCAAATCGGCGTTTGAAAGCGGCGGGCTCATACGGTTTTAGACGGAGGAAACGCGGCGGACGGGTTCCGGTAATTTCGCCGCGGGGAAGGACATGGTAAGCATCAAGGATATTGCAAGACAGGTCGGAATGTCCCCATCCACCGTTTCCAGGGTTGTCAACGGAAAAAAACACGTCAATTCGGCCAAACGGGAACAGATCCTCAAGCTTATTGAAAAAACAGGATACGTTCCCAACAAGGCCGCCCGGAGCATGGTACTCAAGCGGAGTTCCACCGTGGGCATTGTGATCCCCGATACGTTTAACATTTTCCAGCGTGAACTGTTTTCGATAATCGAGCGGAACCTTGAATCATTCGGCTACTATACGCTGTTCTTTTTTGTAAAATTCGAAGACCTTAGCGAAGAAAGCTGCCTGAACAAACTCAAGGGTGAAAAGCCCGACGGGATTATCATGATTCACGAGGTAAAAAACGCGGCGTTCTACGACTACCTTGCCGCCGCCGGAATTCCCGTCGTAACCTCCACGTTTAACTATCCGGGCATTTTTTCGATCCACGTTAACGAAGAACAGGCGTCAATGGAAGCGGTGAATCATCTGCTGCAGCTTGGGCACAAAAAAGTCATGATGATTTCGGGCGACGGCTTTACGTTCGGCAGGCAGCGGGCGGACGGCTTTTTCCAGGCCCTTGCCGCCGCCGACATTCCCTGGGTAGACGACCGGGTTGTGTTTGTCCGCCACTATACGGCGGAATTCGGCATGTACGGCATGAGGGAGCTTCTTTTGCGGAACGGCGCGGGCAGGGATTTTACCGCCCTGTTTGCCGCCACCGACGAACTTGCCATAGGGGCCGTCAGGGCGCTCAGGGACGAAGGCATACGGGTCCCGGAGGACGTTTCCGTTGTCGGTTTTGACGACATCGACATTTCAAATTACATTACCCCCCGGCTTACCACAATCCGCCAGCCGATCAAGGAGATCGGCGAACAGACCGCCCTGGCGATGCACCGTTTTATCACCCGCGGGGACATCCCCGGTTCCGGCAAAGAACAGATACTTCCCCACAGGCTTATTATCAGGGAATCGACGGCGGCGTTGGCGAAATAAACCTCCTTAGCCGCGGGCGTTGAAATCCGCTTCCAAAAGTCCTATACTGTGGACGGAGTGTATCATGCCCCTGGCTAAAGAAAACCCTTATTACACGTATGCCGATTATCTTGAATGGGATGAAGGCGAACACTATGAGATCATAGACGGCGAAGCCTATATGATGGCGCCTCCTTTTCGGATTCACCAGGAGATCAGCGGAAATTTTTATTATGTTTTGCGCTCTTGTCTGAAAGATAAACCCTGCAAGGTCTATGCCGCTCCCTTTTCCGTCCGGCTTTTTCCCGCCGAGGACAAAAGCGACGATACGGTGGTGGAACCGGACATTACCGTGGTCTGCGATCCTTCCAAACTGGACGAGCGGGGCTGTAACGGCGCGCCGGATCTGATAATCGAAATTGTGTCCCCTTCCACCGGCCGCTATGACAGGATCGTCAAATTCAACAAATACCGGGAAGCGGGAGTTCGGGAATACTGGATCGTCGACCCGGAACACAAAGATGTTTTTGTGTATGTACTGAAAAACGGCGAATATACGGCGGTAAACTATGCCGATACCGAGACCGTTCCGGTAACGGTTT
>JAIROH010000116.1 GCA_031257595.1 Treponema sp.
ACCGTATAAAAATTCACGAAAGTGAATTTTTATACCATGCAAACTGCCAAAGGAGCCCGTAAATCGGGATATTTTTGCATAAGTATGCAAAAATATCCACAAGCGCAACAGGCTCCTAGACCGGCAGTTTTCTTGCCTCTACCCCCAGAGCCGTGGCGGCTTTTTCCGCGATCCCGGTTCCCGCTATGATTACCCGCCGGCCGGGGAAGTCGTTGGCCGCAGCCGCGCCGGCAAGCCGGCTGGCCACGGCGGCGGTGTCTTCCGCGGTCAGGGCGACGATTGTTTTGAGCCGGGTAAACCTGTGTCCGGGAGTAATGCCGTAAAGACAGCGGAGAAAACCGGTAAAGCCGCTGTCCGACGGAGTACGGGGAACGGTTTCATGGGCGAAGGTACCTATGATTGATTTTTCAAGGCTGTCTTCACCGATATCAAGCGTGCTGCGCCGCAAGAGGATTTCGGGAAAGGTTTTAAGGGAACGAAGCGGATCCGGATCCCGGTAGGTAGTCAGCGAGAAAACGCCTTCCAGGCTGTCCGGCCGGGCAAAAGCTCCGTAGGCGCCGCCTTTCATCCTGATCGATTCCCAGAGGGCGCCGGTGGAAAGCTCATGGGAAAAAACCAGTTCCGCGGCCTGTTCCCGCGAGCCGTAGGGGGCCGCCGGCAGTGTCATCGCGGCAAAGCCTATCCGGATTGACGGCGACGACCACACTTCGGCCTGGTCAGTCCGGCCCGCGACCGGGTCACCGGCAAGCGCGAGAAACGGGGCAATCTCCCTGCAGCGGGGATTGGCGGGCCGGGGCGCCCCGAAACGGCCAAGCGGAGCGGCCGCTTTCAGGGCGCCGGAGAGGGCTTCCGCCTGGGCGGTGAGGTTGACGATAAGCCCGGCACGTGAAGCGAGGGCGTCCCGTATCGAAAAAAGCCGCCGGCTTATTTCGGCTGGATCCGCCGCCGCCAAATCGTGGGAGAAAGGCAGCTGGCTGAGCCCGTTCCACACTTCGTCCACCGCCCTGGAACGGGAACAGGCCCCGCCGGAACGGCCCGCCGCATAACTGTGACCGGCCGGAGCAAGGCTCGAATCGCAGTCGTTTTTCATCTCCGCCACAAGATCCTTCAGCCTGCGAAGATCGGAAAAGTCCGCTTCGGTTATAAGCCGCAGGGCCAGGTCAAAGGAATCTTTGAATTTTTCGTCGAGGGCTTTGAGCCGGTACACAATCCAGTCCCGGCCAAGAAGTCCTTCCATCGACGCGGGAAGGATCGCCGCGGCCGTTGTATTCGCAGCCGTGGTGGCCGCTGCGTCCGTCGTGACTGCCGGCTCTCCACGCGGCGCGGGAGAGCCGGTTTCAAGCATCGCGTAAAAGCCCCCGGCGGTCCGGGCAAGGAGGCTCGACACTTCGCCATAGTCCATGCCGGGAAGCCCCACGGAAACCACCGCCCTCGCGAAGAACGGCAGCCAGGGGTAATCCGCAGGCTCAAGCACGTCGACAGGGAAGGCAAGTTCCGCGTAACTTATCCCGTTGGTAAAAAGCGGATGAACCAGGCAGGGAACATCACCGCCGGATTGGCCTGCCGGCCCCTCTATGAAGCGGAACTCCCCCGGAATGATGTCGGGCCGGGGAACAAGATCCGATCTTGAAAGGTGGGGGATGGCCGCGAGGGCTTCCGGGCTTTCACCCTCGCTCTGAATTTTTTCAAGGATCTCGGCCTTTTCTTTAAGCGCCTTTTTTTCCGCAGGCGTCATTGACGTTTCTTTTTCCGTCAGGATCGTGCGCAGCGCCGCCTCTTTTTTCGCGAGGTAATTGTCCTCGGGCTCAACGGCGACAAGCGCCCGGTGGGGATTGTTGACAAGGTATGTTTCGACAAGCCCTTCAAAGTAACGGCTGTTTTCGGCAAGCCTTTGTTTTAGTGCGCCGAAGTTCGGAACAAAAAGCAGGGTCTCCCAGGGTTTTGCGCCGTTGAGCCAGCCCCGCATGACCCGGCGGAGCCAGACAAGCGAATAGGGGCCGTGGGAACGGCGGATTTCCCGGTGGGAAAATTCAATCGAAAACATCGCCGCGTCTATTTCTTCTCTAGGGATACCTTCGCGCACAAGGCGCTCCAGTTCCCCAAGGATAAGCTTTTCGATCTTTTTGTAGTTTGAAACATCCCATGTTCCGTTTTGCCGATCCGCGCCGACCCCCCGCAGACCCGCGCAAAAGAGCGTTTCCCCAAGCTCTCCCTCGAAGCCCGAAGACGGCGACAGATCTTCCCCCAGGCCCGATTCGATAAGGGCACGGGTCAGCGGCGAACCATCGTGTCCCAGGAGGATTTCGGAAAGGCAGGCCAGGGCGGTTGTTTCCGAGGTGTCCGCCGTATCGGAGCAGAGCCAGGAGACAAAGACCTGGGGCTTTGTCTCTTCACCGCTTCCCGGACAGCTTACCCGGATAAAGCGGCTTTCGTTCCAGGGAAGAGTCCGCGCCGGCCGGGGGAGGGGCTTTCCTGCCGGAAGGCCGGCAAGGCAGACCCGGTCAAGAAATTCCATCTGTTTTTCCGTTGGGATGTTTCCCGCGAGGAAGATCCTGCAGTTGCCCGGAGAATAACGGCCGCGGTGGAATTCTTTGAGGGCTTCCCGGCTTAGATCGGGAATACAGTCCGGATCGCCGCCCGACTCGAACGCGTAGGGAGTGCCGGGCATGACGGCTTTGACCGACCAGAGTCCGGCATAGGCGTCCATTGACGAATAGGCGCCCCTCATTTCGTTATACACAACGCCCGAATATTCAAGCCCGCCCTTTTCCGCCGGCTGGAGCCGCCAGCCTTCCTGCATAAAGGTCCATTCGGTCAAAAGCGGCCGGAAGACCGCGTCGCCGTATACGGACATAAGGTTGAAATAGTCTTTTTCGTTTACCGAGCTTGCCGGATACATCGTTTTGTCGGGGAAAGTCCACGCGTTAAGGAAGGTTTGAAGGCTGCCCTGGGCGAGGGCGATAAACGCGTCCTTGAGCGGATAGCGTTCCGATCCGCAGAGTACGGAATGTTCGAGAATGTGGGCCGCGCCGGAAGAATCTTCCGGGGGAGTGGCGAACGCGAACGCGAAGAGGTTTTCCTCCGAATCGTTATATACGTGAAAAAGCCCCGCGCCGCTTTCATGCCGCGCCCAGATTCCTTTCGCGTCAAGTTCGGGCAGATCTACCACATCGAGAATTTCAAAATTGTGTATACGTTCGCCTTTTTCCACGGTTTTCCCCTTTAACGGATTATGTCGCCGTCGTTAAGCATCAGAATTGATCCTTCTTCCCGGCTCTTTCTGAACCACGCGAGAAAAGCCGACACCGTTTCTTCCACATCCCGCCTGGGAACGGGGCCGGCGATCTCTTCTTCCTCAAGCACGTCGTTCCGCCGTGCCTGGGAAAGATTGGACAGTATCTTTTCCCGGAACGCGATCCTTGCTTCGTCCGCCCGCCGGGATTCTTCCCCCGCCGGAACGGCTCTGTTTTTAAGCAAAAGGACGATCTCCCGGTTTTCCATCGAGGCGAGTTTTTTCTGAAGGGGCAGATCGGCGGCATAGACAATATCGTCCAGGGTGTAAATGCGCTCTTTAAGATCCTTCCCCAGATCCGGATCGCGGCTTTCAAGCTCTCTAAGGATCCCTTCGCCAAAGCTGACGTCCGCGGATTTGAGAATTGCCGCCAGGGCGTTCATGCCGTCAAAGGCGCCGTCTTCGCGCCCCCCGCCGATATGCCGGGCCTTTTCCCTGAGGGCCGCGGCAACCTGTTCAAGCACTTCCGGGGCGATCGGCGCCTGATGGGCAATGCGCCGCACAATCTCAAGCTTTTTTTCACCGGGAATATCGGCAAGCGCCGCCGCGGACAGTTTGGGGGGCAGCCGGGAAAAAACAAGCGCCGCCGCCGCCGGGGACTCTTCCCGAAACAGCAGGACAAGCTGTTCCCTGGAAAAATCCGCGAGAAAGTCAAACGGATCGGCCTTTGTTTCGGGTACCGCGCGAACGAGGATCTCTTCGCCTTTTTCGGGACCATAGGCGGCATAGAGGAGCCGTCTTGCCTCTTCCACGCCGCCCGTTACTCCGCCTGAATAGCCGTAGGGGGCCGACAGCAGGGAGCGGAACTCTTCAAGAACGGCCCTGCCTTCTTCGCTTCCAATCGATTTTATCGAGGCGATTTCTTTCGATATGGCCTCGACCTGGGCGTCGTCAAGCCGGGAAAGAATATCTGCCGCCCGTTCGCTCCCGATAAGGATGAGAAATTTGGCGACCCTGCGGTGTTTTGAATCTTCCCCGGAAGAAGGCCCCCCGGTTTTGATAAAACCGGGTTTTTCGCGCGGACCCGTGCGTTCCGCCGGTTTACCGTTGTGGCTTTTCCCCTCGCCCATGAAACCATCATAGGGGAAAAGGCGAATTTGCACAATGGAGGGAAATAGCCGTGCGTTTACACGGTCAAAGCATCGAAAAAGGAAGGATTATACCGAAAACCCCGTGTTTCTCCGTGGTGAAAATTTCTTAATTCTTTTTTGCCCTTGCCTTTCCGCCCGGTATACAGAAACGAAAACAGGATATATACTTTCTTCCAAAGCAGAGGTTTTTTCAAAATTCGGTGAGAATTTTGAAAAAAGGCCGTCATTTTTTTATTATAAGGAGATACCATGAAAAAAGTAACGCGCAACTTAACGGTTCCCCTTGGACTGTTAATCGTTATTATTTTGTCCGCGGGCGTTTTTTCCTGCGGCAGCCCCACCGGGGGGGGGGGGGGGGGGATCCTGCCGGCCCCACCGGCAACCCCGTAAACAACGGAAAGCTTATTACCCTAAGCGGCACCCACACAATAACAAGACCGAATGGATCCACGGCATATACCGCCATTGCCGCCTATACGGACAGCGATTACAAAAACGAAATCAAGCGAGTACAGGTCCCCGCCAACGGTGAATGGACCATGTATGTCTACGGCTACAACAGTAACACAACGCTTTATTTTAAAGGCTGGGCCGGCGCCAACGAGTCAGGCGCCCTTTCAAAGCCGTCGACGGTGACCCGCGCGGTTTCGACGGCAAACGTTTCCGATATAGCGCTTGGAACCATGGAGATCGCCCCCCTCAAAGTTAGCGGTACCTATACCGTTACCATTGACGGTACGGGGGTAAGCGCTTATACGGTGTCCGCCTATACCACCGCGAATTTTTCGGGCGCCCCTGTTTTTACTTCCACGGCGGTGGCTTCAGGCGCTGAGTGGACTTCCGGAGAGATTGTTCCCTTTGATAAACCGGCGACCCTGTATTTTAAGGTAAAGGCTCCGAATTTCGACGGCTCTTTTACGCTGGAAAAAAACGGCGATCCGCTGTCCGGCGTAAGCTCCGGTACAAAAACCGTGCCGGCAAAAACCTTTGCCGTTAACACAATACGAATTCCCCTTACCATTGGTACGGTAACCGTTAATAGTACGCCCGCCGCTACGATAACGATTACGGCGAAAAACGGCAACACGGTTGTTGGCGCCTTAAGCGCAGCGGGACCGTCGATTAATTTCCCGGAATATATCCGGGTTGAAAAACCGGCCTCCGGTCAATACATCGTTTCTTTTGAGGTCGGCGGATCGACGATAGGTCCCGTCCAGATCGGCATACCCAAGTCTACGACGACTGCCGATAACAGCTACCCGCATATCCTGGCTTCCAGCAACGACCCTTTGAATTTTACCTGCGCCCTGAACGGCCAGAATCTGGAAACCCAGACAGGCGGATCTACGGCGACCTTCAAGTTTTATGTAAACTTCAACGCCTCTTACAGCGCCCCCAAAACTCCCGACAACACAACGCCGTTTGAAAAAGCCCAGATTTTCGTGTATGCCGATTCGTCCTATACAACGCTTATCGGTTCAAGCGGCCTGGAAACAGGCGTCTTTGGCGTCTTTACCAACGTGGAAATCGACGGGATTGCCGGCAAATATTCGGGAACACAGCCGTATTTCAAAATAAGGGCAAAGCCCGATAGTGATTATGAGTTTTTCAAAAACCTTGGTCAGCAGGATGGGCAAATTTTCGAGTCGGCAAACCTGACTCTTGGCGAAATCAGGATAGATGCCATTACCATACGCGGCAATACGACGGTAAAGCGCAACGGCAATAATCCGACCAACAGCCCCTCAATATCCGGCTATATCAGCCCCAGCTATGTTGGGGACGTTATCAGTAAGGAATTCCTTCCCCCTACCGGCGGGGCGTGGTCGTTGGTTACTCCGCCTTTCAACACCAACACCAAAATCTATCTTTTGGTAAAAGACAAGACAAGCGGTAAAACAAAGCGGGTAAAATATAACGATGACTACTATGTTACCGTTAAGGACGAAGACCTGACCGTCCCATCCAATACGGTCGACATAAGGGACAAATTCAATATCGACGGGACGTTTCCGAACATTACGATAGACGGCCAGACAACCGATGTCGACGCCAACATTATCATAAAGCTCTACGACGACTCGACGCTGCTTAATGTCGGCGCAGATGCAAACAACTACAGCGTGGACGGGGTGTTTACCCGATACCAGCAGAATGTTTTTGACCGGGAAAAAACAATTACCGTCAAGGCGCAGCTTAAGCCGTCCTATATCGCGGATACTTCCCCCTATGAAATCACCATAGGGACTTTTACCGCCATGGAGGACGATGTTGACTGCAGCAACAATGTTGCCGTTGATTTCAAGACCGTAACTTTTGACGGTACGGCCACGATTACGCTTAACAACGCCGCTCCTGCCGCCGCGTCGATAAAAATCTACCGGGGATCGAGTCTTCTTGATACCGTAAGCCTAACGCCTCCGATAAGTTCAAAGTCCTGGGAAAGTACCGCGGGGAAACGCTGGAACTACGACGCGGGCAAGGATTTCTCGTTTAGCGTAACGGCCGACGGCTGGACGCGGTTCAGCGCCGCGGAGATTAACAATTACAACTATGCCTCGGGCCGCGTGGTGGCCGTTCCCGCGATAACGGTTAATTTTACCACGGTTACTCTGAGCGGCAGCGTCCATGTCACGTATAACGGGGACGTACCTGCCAGCGGTAATTTGACTATTGAAGACGACTCCGGATCATCGTGGATTCCGTCTGTTCCGTTGGCAGACCTTGGGCTGGACGCCGGCGGCGACGGGATATGGTCGAAAACAATCGAGGTTGGCCCGGCGGGCGGAAGTTTCAAGGCTTATTTTTCAGGTTCCACCGCCAGCGAATACTTTACAACGCCAAAAACGGCTATAACGGTAGCGCTGGGAGAGGTCGGTACAACCAAAACCGCAAACCTTTCCTGGGATATGGTCCAAAGGGAAGTTGAGATAACTGGTTCCTTCACTATCGTCAATAACGGTTTTCCAGGCAATGCTGTACCTATCACTTGGCCGAATGAACCTGTGGTTACCGTTCGGGACGGCAGCCAGAACGGGACGGTTCTTGGTACCATAACGGCATCACTGTCTGGTGGTTTCCCGCCAACTTTTCCCTATTCAGGTACTTTTTCCACCTACGGCGATGATATCGTGATAGATCAGGAGGCGCATACGCTCTACTATACGATAGAGTATTGGGTAAGTATGCCTGGGGGCAACGTGAAAAGAACGGTTCGCCCCGGCGGTACAACCGTAATCTCCGCCGGGACAAGTTCACCGGTGCCAAAAACAGTGGACCTGGGAAATATTGGCTACAACAACTAGGAGGCCGTCAACGATGAAATTGTGGATGTACGAAGAATTTAAGAAATGAACCGTGAAGGGTAGACCGCTAACGCGGTTAATTAGTGTCTGTCCACAAAGTCTGTTACTTTGCGGACAGACACTGCATTTTCTTAGCCTTTAGGCTGTGAAAATACGGTTGTCCGGTATAATGCAGATGTTCGGAAGAACAGCTGCCGGTTGTAGCAAAGTCTGGGGCAGTGAATGGAAGCAGGACAGGTTCCGTTCGGGTTTTAGGGCGACTGCCTGTTCCGAACCGCGGAATAGCGGTTCAGGTCTTCCCGGGTAATGCTTAACTTCCCGTCCTGTTTCCGGGTGGCGATTCTTTTAAAATGTTCAAAGTACTGTTTATCCTTAAGGGCGATATGGGTTAATATCCAGTTCTTCAGGAATTTGGTAAAAACGGTCAGGTTGAATTTTTTGCCTTCGTTAAATGTCCGGATCTGTTCCACCACTGTAAGAACAAATGTGTCGTGTTCCCGCTTGTGATCAAGATAGCCGCTGAAATTTGTTTTTCGCATTATTTTTTCTTCTGTGGAAAAATGAATTTTTACATAGCTGACGGCTTCATGTATCACTTTTTCAAAATAGGCCCTTTCCGCCGCCTCGTCTCCGATACAATGGTTAAACAGATCGTTGGTAAGGTTAAGCAGTTCCCTATGCTGCTCGTCTATGAGTTTTATCCCTACCGAAAAAGTGGGAGACCATGTAACCAAATCGGATTTTCGGTCTGCGTTTGCCATCTCTATTGCCCTTGTTCGCGGAATAGGCCGGACCATCCCGCCGGCGGGGAAACCATTCTTCCGGCCGGTTGGGTCCGTACAAATACGACCAATTCGGAGAAGTATAACACAGATCTGTTCCGTGTGTCAAGAAAAATAACTTTCCCCGGATAAGGGCACGGGCGGCGGTTTTGGGGTTTACCTGTGAAACTGGACCTTACCCTATCTGGTAGACACGAGAATAAGAGAGTATTACAACGGTAAGGAGAGGAAGATGGGAAAGAAGATGAAAGAACGGCGAGTGTACACGAAGGAATTCAAAGCCGAGGCGGTAGCCCTGGCGGAGAAAGGGAAAAAGCCGGTGCTGGAGTATGTCCTGGACAGTCCTGAAAAATAGCCTCAGGAACGCTATAGTTAGGTTATAGGAGCTTACCATGAACGAATATACCGTTTTATTGAACTGGGATGAGGAAGCGTCAAAATGGTACGCCCTTAATGACGATATTCCCATAATTCTTGAGGACGCCTCACTGGACACGCTGATTGATCGGGTGAAAATGGCAACGCCGGAACTCCTTGAATTAAACGGAAAAACCCATGCGGAGATTCACTTGTTTTTCAAAATGGAAAGACAGGCGGTCATTGCGTAATGGTGGAGTATAAAAAGAAAATCCGTCAGATACTTAATGAGTATGGGTGTTATTTTGTACGGCATGGAAAAGGAGATCATGATATCTGGCACAGCCCCATCACCGGCAAGAATTTTCCGGTAGACGGTGAAATACGTATCCGCCATGTGGCAAACGGGATCATGAAGCAGGCCGGAATTGATTATCACTTTTAAGCGGATTTTCCGCATGAACGGCACCGGGGAGAAGATATAGCCATGCCCTATATCCCGAAAATCTATCTTGAAACCACGATGTTCAGCTTTTACCATGAAGAACGGACAGCCCCGCTCTATTTGGAGCATAAGGCCCTTGTCCGGCGTATTTTCGATCTGATAAAAGCGGGGACGTATGAACCGTACACATCCCCTTATGCAACGGACGAAATTGACAATGACAAAGAACGAAGAGAAGCGGGGGAAAATGAAAGGGTTGATTTCTGAATATGGGATTACCGTGTTGCCGGCAACACCGGAGGCCCGGCAGCTTGCCGGGTTTTATGTCCGGGAAGGGGCGATTGCTCCGGCATGGACAACGGATGCGGCCCATATTGCCGTTACCACAATCAACGGCTTAGACTTCATTGTAAGCCTGAATTTTACGCATATAGTCAGGCCCTGGACTATTGAAAAGGTTCGTATAGTAAACGTGCGGGAAAACTATCAGGCCATAGGGATTTATA
>JAIROH010000163.1 GCA_031257595.1 Treponema sp.
GTCAGTTTCGGGCAGGAACGCGCCGCGTCCCGGTCACTTTCGGTATGCCGGGACTGGGGCGCGAGGAATTCGTCGTCGAAGCCCCGGAACAGGGGCGTGTGCCGCTCGTATTCGCTCAGGCCGTGGGGGAAAATACCGAAAAGTTTTTTGGAGAGGGGCTTCTTGCCTATGCCGTAGCGGCGGTACAGGCCCGCCTGGGCGCCCCAGCAGATGTGGAGGGTGGAGAAAACATTATCCGACGAATAGTCGATGACCCGGACGAGTTCGTCCCAATAATCAACCTCTTCAAATTCCAGCGTTTCTACCGGCGCCCCGGTGATAATAAGGCCGTCAAATCTTTGGCGGGCGATATTTTCGGAACCGGCGTAAAATTTTTCAAGATGTCCCGGCGGGGCGTTTTTCGATTCATGGCTTCCCATGTGTAACAGCGTGATGTCCACCTGCAGCGGTGAATTTCCCAAAAGCCGCAGGAGTTGTATCTCCGTATCAACCGTGGTGGGCATAAGGTTTACAATCGCGACCTTGAGGGGACGAATATCCTGATGGATAGCCCTGTCCTCGGTCATGACAAATATATTTTCTTCGTTTAACGTGTCAAAAGCCGGAAGGCTTCTGGGGATTTTTATCGGCATAGTTGAAACTGTAAGAAAAACGAAAAAAAAAAACAAGAAGCTCCAGCGCCTTGTTTTTTCGTTTGTAAAACACTATACATAAAGAATAGGCGGGCGGTTCCGGAATCCGGTATTTTGGAACCGCCCGCTCAAGATATACAGGAGATATTTTATGAAAAAATTACTTGTACTGTTGCCTTTGGCGGCGCTGTTCTTTTCCTGCGCTTCGACTACTCCCCAGACAGGTCCGTCGGAAAAGGCGCTGGCGGAACAGGCCCGGAACAGGGCCCTTTCGGTAAAGGCGGACATCGCGGCGAAAAACGAATTTGCCGCGGCTCAGGCGGTTTTTGACGAAGCCGCGAGTCTTGAGGCGGCCGGAGACGCCGCCGCCAATGCCAGGTATCAGGAATCGGAACAGCTTTTTACCGCCGTGTATGAGTCGGTTAAAGCCAAACGGGACGCCGCCCAAAAAGAGCTGGACGCCGCCCGGGCAGCCATTAGGGATGTCGAAAACGAGGCTGCCGAACTGGATCGGCTCCAGGGAGGAAATCAATGAAAAAGGTGTTGTTGTTTCTTGCCGTTCTTTTTTTGGCGGCCGGACTTTTTGCCCAAACTCTTGAAAATAACGAATATTACAAGAAATCGGTAGAACTGGCAAACCAGTCCCAGGCGGCTTTGGAAGCGGCCGACTACGACGCGGCGGCTGAATACGCCATTGAGTCCCAGAAATACGCCGCCCTTTCCAAACAATACATTGATCAGGCACTGGCGGCTTTACAGAACCGCGGCGCTTTGGCCGCGGAATACGAGGTAAAACTCAATCCCGCAAGACGGGACTGCCTGTGGCGCATCGCCGGTTTTGATTTTATCTACGGAAACCCAACGGAATGGCGACGAATTTACGAGCACAACAAAAATACGTTCCGTTATCCCGATAATCCGGATCTTATCTACCCCGGACAAATTTTGAAAATTCCTTCAATTGACGGAGAGCCGCGTTCCGGCCGCAGATAGCGGAACACCCGATCCCGGCGAGGCCCGGGCCTTTGATCCTGACCGGAAAGCCGCCGCCGGCATAACGGTGAGGATCAAGGCCGCGGTGTTCCATAATTACGCTAATTACGTTCCTTATTTCATCACAAGAACCGAAGGATCATAGTCTTTGGGGGGGATAAAACCCAGCAGTTCCATACAGGTCGCCGCGATGGAACTTATTCCAAGACCTTCCCTCAATGCCTTATCCCCGGTTTCGTATTCGCCTTTGTATGCGGGATCGTAGACGATACAGGGTACGGGATTAAGACTGTGACTGGTTTTGGCCTTGGGAGTTCCGTCGGCCTTACGGGAGACTTCTCCGGTTTTTTTGTCGTGTTCGTACATGTCGTCGGAATTGCCGTGATCCGCGGTGATAAGAAGAACGGCGCCGGCTTCGTCGACGGCCTTGCGTATCCTCCCAATCTGTATGTCCATCGCTTCCATCGAACAGATCACCGCCTGGTAAACTCCGGTATGGCCGACCATGTCCCCGTTGGGAAAATTGAGCCTGATAAAATCGTAGTTTCCCGAGCCTATGGCCCGGATAACCGTGTCGGCAATGTCGGCGCATTTCATCCAGGGGCGCTGTTCAAACGGAACCACGTCGCTTTTTATTTCTTCATAGTCTTCAAGTTTGTCGTCGAATTTGCCGGTTCTGTTGCCGTTAAAGAAATAGGTAACATGCCCGTACTTCTGGGTTTCCGAGATTGCCAGGGTACGGATCCCCGAGGCGGCCAGGTATTCGCCCATCGTCAGGTCGATGGCCGGGGGGCTTACCAGGTAACGTTTCGGCACGTGGGTGTCCCCGTCGTATTCCATCATGCCCGCGTAGCAGACCACTGGCCGCCTGCCCCGGTCGAATTTATCAAACGAATCTTCCTCAAAGGCGGCGGTTATTTCCAGCGCCCTGTCTCCCCGAAAGTTAAAATACACCACCGAGTCTCCGTCTTCTATGGTTCCCACAGGCTTCCCGTCTTCTCCGGTGATGACAAATTCCTTGAGGTCCTGATCGATAATGCCGGGAATTTCCCCGCGGTAGGTTTCTACCGCTTCACGGGCGCTTTTGAAAAGCCGTCCTTTACCGTGAACGTGGGTTTCCCAGCCCCGGTGGACCATTTCCCAGTTTGCCCCGTAACGGTCCATCGTGATCCACATACGGCCGCCCCCCGAGGCGATCTTTGCGTCAAAGCCGCCATCGTTGAGGCTTTTAAGGAATTCCTCAAAGGGGTCTATATATTCAAGGGCGCTGGTTTCTCCCACGTCCCGGCCGTCAAAAAGCGTATGAATCCGTACCCGTTCTATCCCGTCCTCTTTTGCCCGGCGTATCATCGCCTTGAGGTGATCCATGTGGCTGTGGACGTTGCCATCGCTGAAAAGGCCGATAAAGTGCAGGGCGTTTTTGCGCGTTGCGCCGGAATTTCCGGCCCCCCGCGTCACATTTTCGGTTATTTCCTTCCATGCTTTGCCTTCAAACATTGCCCCGCTTGCGATTGCCTGGGACACGAGGGCCGCCCCCTGGTTAAACACCCTGCCGCAGCCCATCGCGTTGTGGCCTACCTCGCTGTTGCCCATGTCGTCGTCCGACGGAAGGCCGACGGCCTTTCCGTGGGCCTTAAGCTTTGTGTGAAGGGAAGCCGCTTTTATCGCGGTAAGGGCGTCCATTTTGGAATCCGCCACGGCGTCCCCTTCCCGGTATTTGCCGTAACCGACTCCGTCCATAATTACCAGCACTACCGGGCCCCGGCGGCCTTTCCATTTGAGATTTTTCTGTAATGAATCCATGATCACTCCTG
>JAIROH010000202.1 GCA_031257595.1 Treponema sp.
GTACTGCGGCAGGTGGATAAGCTTTCCAAAATCGGGGAAGAACAAGTACGGGCGCAGCTTGCCGGGCTGCTCGATGATCAAAAAGCCCGGCGTATTCTGGAATTTTCCGGCTGCGGAAAACAGCGGTCGTTTGAGGAAACCCTGGCCGCCCTTTCCGAAGCCGCCGGCCCGGGTCCCGATACGGAGCGCCTTCAAAGCCTCCGTACCTTTATCAACGATACCGGCGGCGCCGAAACTTTTGTCCTTGATCCGTCCATTACACGGGGCCTTGACTACTATACCGGCGTGGTCTACGAAACCTTTCTCAACAGGCTTCCCGGCATCGGTTCGGTCTGTTCCGGAGGGCGTTACGATAACCTTACCGGGCTTTATTCAAAAGAAACGATTCCCGGCGTCGGATCCTCGATAGGCATTGACCGTCTTCAGGCGGCGCTTGAAGAGCTGGGAAGAGCCTCCCCGGCGGAAGCCTTGACCCTGGCGGCGATAATCTGCCAGGATGGGGAAAAGGCCGGGCAGTTACAGGCCCTGGCCGAATCGTTCCGATCGGAGGGAATTTCCTGCGACGTTTTTCTTGAACCGAAAAAACCCGGCCAGCAGTTTGCGTTGGCGGAAAAAAAAGGAATAGCCTGGGCGGTTATACCCGGTGACGGCGGCATTACCCTGCGGAACATCGCGACGCGTGAAAACAGGGAAGGCCTTTCCGCGGCCCAGGCGGTGACGGCGCTTAAAGCCGCCAAAGAGGAGAGGCGATGAACCTGAACAGACGTATATTTACCATTTTGTCAGCGGCTGTTTTTACCGTGGCAGGCTTTTCCCAGACGGGACCGCTTTCGATAGCGGATCTGGACAGGGAGGCGGAAAAGACCGCCGCCGCCGTCCGGGAATTTATACGTCCCGGCGGCATGGGTAGTATACGGAACGATGGCATGACGGGCGCCTCGCCCCTGGGTGTCTACTGGATCGAAACGATCCTTGCCCGCCTCGCCGGGGCGGACAACAGGGGAATCACGATTTTCGACAGTCCGTCTGCCCGTTCGGGTTATGTTTTACGCTGTTCGATTCTGGAACTTGGTCCCGTAGTGCGAATCCATACCAGGCTGGTACGGAGTTTCGACTTTTCCGTCGCCGCCGCCTGGACAACGGATCTGACAAGAACCCCGTACCTGGACAGCCTGCTTGACGGCCCGCGGGGCCACTGGGACACTTTTGAGAGCGACAGCAGGGAACAGCCCGTTCCTCTTGAAATTGACGGAGCGGAAATTTCCAGAAGCCTTAACGAAAGCGACAGGGACTGGTTCAGCGTCAGTCCCGAAAAAGACGGCTATGTTGTTGTAACGACCAGCGGTCAAACGGATACCTATATTGAACTTTATACGGATTCTTTTGATCTGATTGCCGAAAACGACGACGGCCCGGACAACTACAACGCCAGGCTTGGCTTTATCGCCGAAAGGGGAAAAACCCATATCGTACTGGTACGCGGCTATTCGGGCGACGAAACCGGACCGTACGGCATAAGGGCGTTTTTTTCCGACATTCCCGATAAAGACATGGAACCAAACGACAGCATGAACAACGCTTTTTCAATTTGGCTGGACACGCCGGTTCAGGCGTTTATCATTACCGACGATGAACAGGACTGGTACAGGCTTGTTCTTTCGGGCGGTTATTTTACCGCCCGGACCATGGGAGACATTGACACATATCTGGAACTGTACGACGCGGCGGGAAGAAAGCTCGCGGAAGACGACGATTCAAACTACGATACCAACGCGAAAATTTCGCTTCTCCTTGAAGCGGGTGTTTATTATGTCAAAGTCAGCGCCTATGAAAAGGGCGAATATACGCTGCGCTGTACGGAAATGGAACCGAATCTGATCGACGCATACGAACCGGACGACAGGCAGGAAGACGCGAAAACCATATCGATAGGAGAAGAACAAATACACAGCTTTACTACCGAAGATGACGTAGACTGGGTACGTTTTACCGTGGATTTACAAGGCGCCTACAATATCCGCGCGTGGGGAATTGAAAACAGCGACCTTGACACCTACCTGAGCCTCTACGACTCGACCGGATCGCTTATCGACGAAAACGACGACGCGGGCGAAACTTACGCGTCTTCAATCACAACAGACCTGTCGCCGGGTCTCTACTATATCCGTGTTCATGTGCTGGAATACCCAAGCGGGTCCTACAAGCTTGCCCTTAGCCTGAACTGACACGCGCGCCCGGTAATGGTTTGAGATGGTCGATTGTTTTAAGCATTTGAGTCTTCCTTCAATCCGCTTTCGATGAGCCGCCGCTCGCGCTCCAATTCTTTTTTGAGCTCTTCCTCAGTGGGGAGGTAGAGCATATATCTTGAAGCAAACAGCCGGTCATTGTCTGATAGTACAGAATACTTTACCATCGCGTCATTTTTTTCTGAACAGAGGACAATGCCAATAGTGGGATTATCATCGGCCTGTTTGACATTTTCTTCAAAATAACGGACATAAAAATCAATTTGTCCTATATCCTGATAGGTCAGCTTGCCGGTTTTCAGGTCTATCACTACAAAACATTTGAGAATATAGTTGTAAAAAACCAAATCAATGTAATAATGATCTCCGTCGATAGTAATGCGTTTTTGGCGGGCAACAAAGGAAAAACCCTTCCCCATTTCAAGAAGGAATTCCCGAAGATTGTCAATCAAAGCCTGCTCAAGTTCGCTTTCGTGGTAGTTCTTGTTTTCCTTCAAGTCCAGAAATTCGAGGATATAGGGGTCTTTCAAAATATAGTCCGGGTCTGTTTTCGGTTCAGTTTTCCAGATTTCGTTTTTTACTGATTCCCTGCCGTCTTTTTGGGTCGCCAGGAGGCGCTCATAGTAAAACGTGG
>JAIROH010000159.1 GCA_031257595.1 Treponema sp.
CCGTAGGCGAAATTCAGGTTGATGGAACTCGACTCAAAATTGGAATTGCTGGTTATTTGTGTAAGGCCCCTGGAAGCGGAAAGGGCCTTTTCCAGAGGCTCGGTGATGTTGCGTTCCACGTCTTCGGGGCCGGCGCCGGGAAAGGACGTATACACGGAAAGCACGGGGCGGGCCGTACTGGGATACAGATCGATGGCGATTTTGGGAAGCAGCGTCGCCGCCATGCCCAGAGCCAGGGCGTAGAGTACGGTAACGGTAACGGGTTTTTTTACCGAATAGCCGGCAATGTTCAAAATCTATTCCTCTACCGGCCGGACCGGATCGCCGTCGCTGAGGAAGGTCTGTCCTTCGGTGACAATTATCTCTCCGATTTCAAGGCCGCCCGAAATCTCAACCATTTCTTCGCTTTCAAGACCCCGTTCCACCTCGCGGCGGCGGGCGATGGTTCTGCCGCCGGAATCCTCAACGACAAACACAATCCACGATCCGTAAGTGTTGATAAGGCTCTGCCGGGGTATTACAGGAACGCCGGAACGGGAATTGGTTACCAGGCTGAGACTCGCGAACATTCCGGCCATGATGCGCGAATCGGAAGACGCCTCACCTGTAAACGCCAGCATGATACGCCGGGTACGGCTTGCCGGATCCAGTACCGGACTCATCTCGTCAACTTCCGCGGAAAAATATTCGCCGGGCATCGCCTCGAAACGTACCTGGGCGGGCAGTCCGAGCCGCATGTTTACCGAAAAACGTTCGGGCACATAGGTTTCAAGCCTGAGCCGGGAAATGTCGCCGACTACGCAAACCGCCGTCGAAGCCTGCACCGTGTCACCTACCGGAACCGGTACGGACAGCACCGTCCCGGAAACCGGAGAAGTTACCGGACTTGCGAAGAACGAATCGCCGGGCTTTGACGGATCCACCGTGGCGATAAGCTCTCCCCGTTGTACCCTGTCGCCGATCTTGACGCTAAGCCCGGTAAGCTTTCCCCCGACAACCGGATACACCGGAACCTCGGAAGCGGCAAGAACCACGCCGCCCAACGCCACCTGATTTTCGACGGAACCCAGCTCGACCCGGGCCGTCCTGACGGCCGAGACGGTTCTGGCAGCCTCCCCGCCGGACGGCCTGCCCTGTGGGGCCTGCTGTCCGGGGGCCTGATCCGCCTGCCGCCCCGGCGCGGCGTTCCCCGCGGAAAAATTTCCGGCAATCCGGAAAACGACGAGCGCCGCGACAACCGCGATGATACAAACGAGTACAATGGTAACGCCTGTTCGTTTTTCCATCATTCACCTCTTCCCGCCGAAAGCCCGGCCAGCTCGGAATCGCCTATATTAAGGGCGGCCGCCAAATCAAGAACAAGAAGCCTGTAGGCAAGCTCGCTCGCCAAAAGCCCCTGCCGGGCTTCGGTGTATTTGTTCCGGGCAATTTCAAAATCAACGAAACTCATCGCCCCGGTTCTGTAGGCTTCCTCGGAAAGTTCATAGCCGCGGCCGGCTATTTCAAGCTGAAGCCGGGAAAGTCCGGCTTCGTTCCAGGCCGTTTCGAGGCTGGCGCAGAGGAGGCGGATTTCCCGCCGGGCTTTTTCCCAGGCGTCTTCAAAATCGATCCTGGCTATTTCGACGGCCGCCGCCGCTGTCTTCAATTCCCTGTTTTCTTTGGTACGGGGTATCCAGGGGTTAACCGGAATGCTCAGCCTGACGCTTGCGCCCAGCGAAGAATCGCCTTCCCAGACAAAATCATCCGCTGCCTGGGCGCCCCAGTTTGCCGAAAGGCTGAGGGAGGGGGCTTTGGCCGAAAGCGATTTCTGTTTTTCATCCGTCGCGGAACGCTCAACGGCGTTTTGTTTCGCCGCGAGATCCGGCCGCCGCGGCAGATACCCGTCGATAAGTTTTTCCGCATCGGGAAAAATCCGCTCAATTTCAACCGCCCCGGAAAGCCGTATCCCCGCGCCGTCCAGCCCCAGGGCGGCGCAAAATTCCGCCAGGACATTCCGGTATTCGGCCAGGGCCTTTTCGTAATCCAGGGCGGCCCGTTCCGCGCTGAGCCTTCCCTGCAGATACTCAAGCTCGCCCTTGTAGCCGTTTCGCCAGGCGGCGGTGTCCCGTTCCATCTGTTCGTCGGCAAGCTTTTTCGCGTTTTCAAAAACCAAAAGGCTCTGTTCCCGGGCGACAAGCGAATAAAAGTCTTTCGCGATATTCAACGAAAGCAGCCTTCGGGCGTCTTCCGCGGTAAGCAATTTTTGCCGGTACGCGAGGCTTATGCTTTTCATCGTATAGGGAAGGCCGGCGTTAAGGTTCAGCGTAAGGCCCGCCGAAGCCGAATAGGCCGGGCCGCTGCGCGGCGCACTGTCACGAAGGGGGATGCCGTAACTCATCCCCGCGGAAAGGTTTATCGACGGAAAGATCTGCGCCCAAAGACTGTCGGCGTCTGTTTTGGCCAGACCCAGTTCAATGGTGTTTTTTTTGATATCCGCGCTGGCGTCAAGGGCAAGCCCGACCGCCCTTTCAAGGGTCAGAACTTCCCCGGGAAGAAGCTCCTGGGCTCCAAGGCACGCGGAAAGAACAAGTAAAACACAGCAGAATCGGCGAATCATCACTTTTACTATAGTAACATTGCAAGAATCGTGCCAAGACGGAAAAACCACACTGGTTCCCCTTGCGCCGCCAAAATCCGGGTAAATTTTATACGGCGCCGGTTATCGAGGCACATGTGCCCGTGCCCCTAACCGGAAACCGCCGGATGCCTTTGCGTTACCACAGGACAACCCCCGTTCGAGCTAGACGGTCGTCACCTTCTCCTACGCA
>JAIROH010000167.1 GCA_031257595.1 Treponema sp.
CTAAACAGGCAAAAGCCCTCACAATGAGCTTTCTCGGGGCAGGCCCCCTATTTCAAATTTAAGCCCGCGATGTAGGCGTCCAGAGCCGCCTGCGCCGTTTGGACCAGCTTTTCGGTGGCGGCGGTTTCTTCATTGACGGCGTCGATTTCCCTGTCCAGGTCGGTCATGCGTTTGAGGTAGTTTCTGCCGGGTTCGGTTCCGCTTCCCACGGCGACAAGGTTCTGCCTGACCCTGTCCTGTTCCTCGGCGAGATGTATCTTCCGGTTCCGGATTTCCGCCAGGGCCTGCCGGGCGGCCGCGGCTTTTCGCTGGAGTTCCACGGCCGCGGAAAGGGCCGCCCTGACATTGGCGGGGATTTCCTGGTTCGCGGCGTAACTTACAAAACTGTCCTCCCTGAGCTGGGAAAGGACAATCCGCTCGGAAACGGGGCTTTCTTCTTTGACGGTAAACGTAATCTCCCCGCCGCCGGGCAGGTTCCGGACAAAGCGGTACAGGGAATCGGTTTTTTCAAGATACGCCGCCGGTTCGATAAGCGCCGCGCCGCCGGTAATCGGATGTTCCACGATAAGGCGCTTTGTTTCGGCGCCGGCGTTTTTTACCGTGTAGGTCCGTTCGTAGACAAGCCGCCGGTTTATGATCATCACGCCGCCGGAAACCGTTACCGTGCTGACAAAGCGCGCACTGAAATATCTCACCGAAGATGTTACCGAAAGGTCTTCGCCATAACTGATAAAACGTTTGTCGTTTTCACTAAAGAATTCAATGAGCGCGTCCCCGGCATAAACGCCGCCATCGTACACGGTTATGGGCCCCGCGGGGAGCTTTATTCCCATGGTGTTGGTGATTTCCGCCCCGAGCCTGGGATGTACGTTCGACGCGTCCGAAAGGATAAGGGTCTTTACCGCGTTTATGCGGCCGTCGACAAGGGGCAGCATCGCGCTTTGCCTGCGAAGAAGGGTTACCGGTTTGTTTATCGTAAACGAAAACTGGTCCCCGGCGGCGGCGCCTTCGGCGGCGGCCATAACCGAACCGCCTGTACCGCGGGCCGAAAGAACGGAAGCGGCTTTTTCCCTAAGCGCTTCTGGCGCGACACTTGGCGCGGCGAATTCAGCGGCAAAATCAGCCGCCGGGAAAGCGCTTTGGTAGCCCGGCGCGTAGCTTTGCGCCCGGGCGGTTCCCGCTATGGCAAGGGGCTCGACAGGGCGGGGAAGGTAATAGGGCGGATACAGTTCCTGGATAAACGAGACCGGCCTCCCCGCTACCAGGGAAAGTTCCACGTTGTTCCAGTCGCTGTCGCTGCCGTTATCGACGATTGCCCAGCCCTGGAAGAGCGGCGCGCTTTGCCCCAGGTCAAGGCGGTACGAAACTTTCCATACCGGAACGGGGATCACATAGCTTAGGGAAACGTCCCTTCCGCCGCCCTCCGCCGCGTTCAGGGTTACAAGGAGGTTTCGCGTGCTTGAGGCGCGGTTCGCCGCGATAAGATCAAGCGCCCGTTCGAGGTCGGCGTTCAGCGCCGGATCCTTGAACGAAAACGAACCGATGTCCTTAATGGCGATGAGTTTCAGTCCGCCGCCCGCGTAAAGTGAAAGAAAATCTTCGCTTTCTCCGGCGACGATCCGGCGTTCGACGCCGGCGATCCGCCCGCTTATGGGATTCGGCGCGGACACTTCAATTTCCGCCCCGCGCTGGGCCGCGAAAATTTCCACGGTTCCCGGATTCCCGGATAGATCGACGCCGAGGCTTTTCAGGGTTTTTTCCAGGGTTTCTTCGGAAGGGTAACTTACCACGGGAGAAGCGCCCCGGGCGGGATCGCTTACCATGAGGGACTTGAGCGCGTCGTTTACCGCGTTCACGTCAAACGGCAGCCGGATCCCCGCCTGGCCCGAAACGGCTCCGCCGTGTTCAAAATAGCCGACGCCGGAAGAAAAAATCGCCACCCGCCTGAGCGGAAGTTCCAGCCCGGGCGAAGTTTGGGCGAAAAGCCCGGCTCTTCCGCCTCCCGGCGGAAAAATTCCCACGGACACAAAGAACAATACAATAAACTTCGTGATCTTTCGCATAATCTATCCTCCGTTTTTTGTGGATTTGATGATATAGACGGCAAGGCCGCTGAGGATCGCGGCGGCAAGGATCAAGACGCCCCACAGCGCCACCTGTTTCCAGATCTCCCCTCCGGCCTTTCCGCCTGTTTCCGGTTTAGCGTAACGCGTCCGGCCCAGGGCGGCGGGAAAAATTTCCGCTCCGTCCATGACATCCAACGACGATTCCGGCGGCCCGTAGTCACTGCCGCCGTAAGCGAGAATCCAGGGGCCTTCGCCGCGGGCAAGAAACACTATTTCCCTCGCTTCCCATAAAAGCGCCATTTGGGGGACTTCGGTAAAAACCTGTTCCCCCAGGGCTTCGATCTCCCAATATGGGCCCCGGCTCCAAACGTCCACGGGGCCGTTCACCGACGGGGCTTCTCCCGGCGTCTCGATACGGTAAACGGTGGTCTCCCCGATAAAGCCCCAGTCGTCTTCTTCGCCGTTCCTGCCCCTGATGACGATCCGTATCGAATCCGGCCGTGAAAGGCTAAAAAGAATTTTTTCAACGGGGAAACGGCCCTCCGTGTGGTAACGTACCGTTTTTCCGTCCGCGCTTTTTGTTCCGGCAAAAGACGTTTTCCGCGGGGCCGCCGAGATTTCCACCGGATTAAAACGGACGGCGGCGGAAACGACAGGCGGAATTTTTCCGTTAAATTCAAGGAGCAGATAACGGGCGCGGGGGATGTCGAATTCGTTCCTGTCCGTACCCGGATTGTTGTAGAACGCGGCGGTTTGGATTCTGCCGTAATCTTCCCAGCGGGCCAGGTCGCCGCTCTGTCGTATCGAAAGCCGCGCGTTAAAAAATTCGCCGCCCCCAAAATCAAGGATCAGTTTTGACGGAGGGGGATCGTCTGAAAGACCGGAAAGGTCGGCCAGATAAAGACCGCCGGAAG
>JAIROH010000221.1 GCA_031257595.1 Treponema sp.
GACGTTGTGTTCGTATACGACCACGCGGAATTCTTCGTCTACGGGAACAGGGTCTGGCAGCTTAAACTCAGATCGGCCTACGGGATAACCGAAGGCGATCCGAAAGCCCAGGTTGTCCTTGTGCTTGGAGAAGGGCGATCCTTCGACGGCTGCAGCGTCTTCCCGCTGCCGAGCAGGGTCTGGCCCCTCAGCCTGCGGATCAATTGGGACAGTTCCGACAGGGTATCGGCGATCTACGTGTATCGTTCTGACTTTTAGGGGGAACCGTGCCGAAAATCTGTCTCTGCCTTACCGGGAAAACCCTTGAACAGGACCTTCAAATCCTTGACAAATACCGCGGGTACATCGACCTCGCGGAATTACGGGTGGACTGCCTTGATCCGGACGAACGTTTTTTGATACGGAACTTTCCGGAAAAGGCCGGGCTGCCGGTAATCCTTACAGTACGCAGAAGGATCGACGGGGGGTTTTTTGAAAACGGCGAAGGGGCCAGGGTTACGCTTTTGTCCAAGGGCCTTGCCTTTGCCGAGGTCGACAGGCGGCGGAACTTTGCCTATGTCGACATTGAAGAAGACCTGGAAGTGCCGGGCCTTGAAGAAGCCGTTCGTACGTTCGGGACAAGGATCATCCGTTCGTACCACAATGTTGAAAACGCCGACGACAACATTCAGGAGAAGCTTAAAAAACTCCGCAGGGCCGGGGACGAGATCGCGAAAGTTGCCGTAAATCCCCGAAGCCTTGAGGACGTGATAAAGGTTTACCGGGCGGCGAAAGAAACCAAAGACCTGGAAAAGATTTTGATCTGCATGGGGCCCTTCGGCGCCAATACGAGGATACTTGCGGCAAAGCTTGGCTCGTATCTGAGCTACTGTTCGGCTTCGGGGAATCTGCCCGCCGCTCCGGCCCAGCTTGACCCGAAGGAACTCACCGAACTGTACCGTTTCAGGAAAATCGGGGAAAAAACCCCTGTGTTCGCTCTGACCGGGTTTCCGCTAAAAATCACCTACAGTCCCCATATTTTTAATACCGCTTTCAGCCATGAAAAAATCGACGCCGTGTATCTGCCCTTTCCCGCGGACAACCTTGAAAGTTTCCTCCGCCTCGCGGACGAAATCGATCTTGCCGGAGCGGCGATAACAATTCCCTACAAGGAAGAGATCATCCCGCTGCTCCAGGACAGTTCCGACGGCGTGCGAACCGCCCGCGCATGCAACACCCTGGTCCGTTCCGCGTCGGGAAACGGATGGATCGGCCATAACACCGATACGCTGGGATTTTCCGGCTCGCTGCTGTCGTTTATCGGGAAGAAAAACCTCCACGGCCTCGGCGTCACGATACTCGGCGCGGGGGGAGCGGCCAGGGCCGCGGCATCGGAAATACACCGGCTCAGGGGCAGGTGCCTTATCCTTAACCGTAATCCGGCCAGGGCGAAAGAGCTGGCCGCTCCGTACCGGTTCAACTGGGGCGGGCTCGACGGACGGGGGCTTGACATAATGGATAGATATTCTGACATCATAATACAAACCACGCCGGCGGGAACTTTCCCGAATGTTGAAGACGAACCTTTTCCGCTTTACCATTTTACCGGCAGGGAAACGGTGATGGATTTAATCTATAATCCCCACAGAACCGCCTTCCTTAAGCGGGCGGAAAACGCGGGCTGCAGGGTGCTGAACGGTTTTGACATGCTGGTGCGGCAGGCAATGTCCCAATACCAGCTTTTTCTGGGCAGGGATTTTCCCACAGAGCTGATACCGCGGCTTGAAGGGATCACAACGCAATACTAAGGCTTGACACGGGCTGCCCGCGGAGCTGAGAGGTTCCGTAAACAGCGGAGTTTGAAATTTGCCCGCGGGCAAAAAAGGAAACCATATGACCGAAGAATCAAAAGAAATTGCCAGCAGGGTAAAGGTGCTCAGGGAAATCGCGGAAATCCCCCTTGAAGAATTTGCCGCGGGGCTGGGCTTTAAAAACGACGAATACCGGAGCTGGGAAAACGGCGAGGCCGAATTTCCGATCGGATCGCTTGTGGAAATAGCCGCCCGTTTCAAGGTTGATCTTACCGAACTGGTAACCGGAAAACCGTCGCGGCTTACCGGCTTTTGCGTTACCCGCGCGGGAAGCGCCCCGGAGGTAAGCCGCCGTCCGATGTATACCTACTGGAACCTCGCCTACAAATTCCACAACAAGAAAGGCGAGCCTTTTCTTGTGGAAGCAAACCCGGAAACGGAAAACAGGCCGTTGAGCCTCAATACCCATCCGGGCCATGAATTCGACTATGTGCTTGAGGGAAAGCTTCTTATCTCCGTGGGCGGTCATGAGATCGAGCTTGGCCCCGGAGACTGTATCTATTACGATTCAAACGAACCGCACGGAATGAAGGCCCTTGGCGGAACGCGGGCCAGGTTTCTCGCGATGGTTCTTTAGGGGGAACAGGTGGAACTTCTTGATACGTTTTTACCCCGGAAGGAATTTGATTCCTACGAGGATTTTTACAACGGTTTCTCCGTACATGTGCCGGAGCGTTTTAACTTTGCCTGGGACGTTATGGACAGCCTTGCCGAAACAAAAGCCGGGGAAAAGGCCCTGGTGTGGTGCGACGAAAAAGGCGCCGAAGCCGCCTTTAGCTACGGGGACATAAAAAAGCTTTCCAACCGGGCAGCGAATGTCCTTGCCTCGGCGGGAATAAAAAAAGGCGATCCGGTCATGCTTATCCTCAAACGCCGCTGGGAATACTGGCCGATACTGCTTGCCCTTCACAAGATCGGGGCGATAGCGATCCCGGCCACGCATCTTCTTACGACCAAGGACATTGTGTACCGCTGCGGGGCCGCGGACATTGTCGGGATCATCTGCGTTGATGAAGAAAAGATCATGGACGCCGTGGAAGAAGCCGAAGAAAAATTCAGGGCCGAAGGGAAAACGATGCTTCGTTACAAGGCGTTTGTCCGATCTGTTCATTCGGCGACCGCGCCGGCCGGGGCGGAATCCTGGGTTGATTTTAAGCCGCTTATGGAAAAGGCCGCCGAAGACTTTGCCAAACCGGCGGCGCTTCCTTTAAACGACGACATCATGCTCCTGTACTTTACGTCGGGAACAACGGGCATGCCGAAAATGGTACGCCACAACTTTGCCTATCCGCTGGGCCATATCATTACGGCAAAATACTGGCAGCAGGTTATTCCCGGCGGGCTCCACATTACCGTGGCGGACACAGGCTGGGCAAAGGCGGCCTGGGGAAAGATCTACGGGCAGTGGCTCTGCGGAAGCGCCGTGTTTGTGTACGACTATGATCGTTTCGCTCCCCAGGCGATGCTGGACGTGATCTGCCGTCACAGGGTAACGACGTTCTGCGCCCCTCCGACCATCTACCGGTTTTTTATAAAAGAGGACTTAAAAAAATACGACTTTTCCGCCCTTAAACATTGTTCGGTAGCCGGCGAACCGCTGGAACCTGAAATCTACGAACGTTTTCGGGAAGGAACCGGCATAAAACTCCGGGAATGTTATGGACAGACGGAACTGACGGTCGTGGTCTGTACCTATCCCTGGCTTGAACCGAAACCCGGCTCGATGGGAAAGCCGTCGCCGGGCTACGACCTCGACCTGCTCCGCGAAGACGGTTCTTCCTGCGACATGGGCGAGGAAGGCCAGCTTGTGGTGCGTACCGGAAAACGAAAGCCCTGGGGAATGTTCGGCGGCTATTACCGGGACGACGAGCTTACCCGGAGCGTCTGGCACGACGACATCTACTACACCGGAGACATGGCGTGGCGCGACGAAGACGGCTACCTTTGGTTTGTGGGCCGCGCGGACGACGTGATAAAAAGTTCCGGCTATCGTATCGGGCCCTTTGAAGTGGAAAGCGCCCTTGTGGAACATCCGGCCGTGCTGGAATGCGCGATCACCGGCGTTCCCGATCCGGAGCGGGGAAAGGCCGTCAAGGCGACGGTCGTCCTTGCGAAAGGCTGGTCGCCTTCGGAAGAGCTTAAAAAGGAGCTGCAAAACCACGTAAAGAAGATCACCGCGCCCTATAAGTATCCCCGTATTGTGGAGTTTGTTACCGAACTTCCCAAGACAATAAGCGGAAAGATCAGGCGGGTTCAGATACGCGAAGCCGACGGCGTTGAAGAAGCCGGCGAAAAATTCAGCGCGGATTAGGGGGAACCTATCAACAAGTACCTGCGGGAAATAGCGGAAAACAACAACATAGATCTGGAACTCTACGACAGGTTCAACGTCAAACGGGGCCTGAGAAACGCCGACGGTACCGGCGTATTGGTAGGGCTTACCCGTATCGGTGACGTACACGGCTACATTATTGACGAAGGGGAAAAGATTCCCGTGGACGGCAAGCTCTACTACCGGGGCATTGACGTGGAAGACCTTGTCCGAAACGCCGCCGCGGAAGGGCGCTTTGGTTTTGAAGAGGCGGTGTACCTGCTGCTCTTTGGCGCGCTTCCAACGGCGGCGGAGCTTGAGGATTTTTGCGCCCTTATGGGAAACTCCCGGGC
>JAIROH010000278.1 GCA_031257595.1 Treponema sp.
GCAGCGTAGGCATAGCCAAGTCCGGCGCATGCGCTTTCCGCTGGCGAAGAGACGCCGCTTTCAAACGCCGCCTGAACGGAGATCATCCGTTCCAGGTATACGGTAAAATCATCCCATACCTGTTCCGGGGTTTTCCGGTTCCGGGCATTTTGTTTTTCCGGTTCCGCCTTGTCCCGCAAAACCGGGGAATGCGTTCCGGCGGCTTCCTGTTCCGCGGGAAATACTTCGGATCCGGTTTCCGGTGTTTTTATCCGGGGATCCTGCCATGGATCGTACAATCCGTTTCCGTCAATAAACGCGCGGGCCGTTTCAATAAAACTGATAACCAGCGGTTTTAGCTCGTCAGGCGCAATTCCTGGTTTGAAGATCTCATTATACCGGTAGTAAAGCTCACCCAAAACAAGATCCATTTTGGCGGCCTGGAGATCCGGCGCGCCCCGGCCGGCAAGTTCGTGGTTAAGGCGGGCCCAGCCGCCGCTGCCACTGTCCCGGACTTCGTGTATGTCAAGAAAAACCTGGGTCTGGTATCCGTCAAGAGCGGCGAAAAGGCCGCGTTCGGCAATGTCTTTTGAAGAACGAATGTACCAGAGGGAAGAACGAAGTTCCCTCATAAGGACAAAACAGTTGTCTTCGCCGTGAAGAGCCAGGGCGGAACACAGGCTGTCCGTGGCCCGCCTATCCTTGCTGACGGCGGCGTTCTTAATCCAGCCCGAAGCGCGGCTATAGCTGTTGTTATACAGTATCAGGGCGCATTCGGCGCCGGCGCGGTTCGAATACGCAAAAACATTTTCGTTAACGGAACTGTCGGAAAAGAAATCGTAAAGCCTGAAATCGGCGCTGCCCGAAAAAAGGTAGCGTTTTTTCATAAGGGGAAATATCTCCCGTTCGTGCCGTTCGACAAGCCTCTCGTCGCTCTGCTCGTCGCGGTAGGAACGGCGGTATTCCATGCCGTACTTTTCCTCAAAACCGTCAATTTGGCCGTGACCGAACATCGGCAGGCCGGGCATCGTCACAAGGAGCGTACAAATGCCGAAGTATTTGTCGCCTTTTCCGAACTGGGCAACGGCGGTTTCTTCGTCGGGGTTGTTCATGAAATTTACAAAGCGCTTTAGAATTTCGGGATCAAACTCCAGCGTGTTTTTGATCGTCGCCCGGTATTTGGCGTTGTCTTCCATTTTGAGCATGTTCATAAACGCGGAATTGTAAACCCGGTGCATACCCAGCGTGCGGACAAAGTAGCCTTCCATCATCCAGAACGCTTCGGCAAGGAGCAGCGTTCCCGGCGCTTCCACGGCGCAGCGGTCGACAACTTCACGCCAGAATTCGTTGGGGATACGGCGGTTAAATTCCTCCGTACTGATTGCGTGTTCCGCCCGGCTCGCGATGTCTCCGCCCCTGCCCGGTTCCGGGTACCAGAGCCGCTGAATGTGGCGTTTTGCCAGGGTCATCGCCGCGTCAAAACGCACAATGGGGAATTGTTTGCATACCCCCACGATTGTACGGATAACCGCTTCGCGGGCTTCGGGGTTGAGGAAGTCGATCTGGGCGGTGTCGTTCCAGGGCATCGAGGTGCCGTCGTTGCCGTGGTAAATGTAACGGGTTTCGCCGGAACGGTTGTCAACGCGCCGGAACACCACGGCGGCGTCCGTCCGGGTAAAGTAATGTTCTTCAATTTGGACGGTAATATCGTCTCTGCCGGAAAGGTTCCCGCAGTTAAAGTTGTAGCCGGGAAACGGCGAATAGGGCAGCTGAAGGAACCTGTCGGGATGTTCGATCATCCAGCGGCTGTCTATGCCGGTATGGTTGGGAACCATGTCCGATCCCAGCCGTATGCCCCGCCGCAGCGCCCGTTCCCGCAGATTCGCCAGCGCCCCCCAGCCGCCCAGTTCCGCGGCTATGTCGTAGTCGTAAAGACTGTAGGCGCTCGCGGCGGCTTCGGGGTTGCCGGTCCACTGCTTGATGGTTTTGCTGGCGTTGCTCCGCTCCCAAAGCCCGATAAGCCAAAGGCCGGTAAAACCCCGGCGGGCAAGCTCGTCCAGTTCTTCGTCGGGGATTTGGTCAAGGCGGCTGATTTCACGGCCGTATTTTTTCGACAACTGGAAAAGCCACACCAGCGTACTCTTCGCGATAAGCACCGTCCGGGGCATCCAGTCCTGGTCGGGGCTGAAACGCTCGTACTCGTTTTCCAGATAACCGTAGGTATAGGCCTCCATCGGACCGGGGCCAAAAAACGAGGGCTTTTCTTCTTCTTTGATGATATCAAGGCTCGTTAAAAGCCTGCCCATAAATTTACCCAGGATAAGGCCCCAGCGTTTGCGCATAAAATCAATCTGACCGGCCAGGGAATCCGGAGAAGCCAGGGCGGGCGCCCTGAGAAGATCCCAGAGGTTCTGGCCGTCGGGGCCAAAAACGGGAAGGACGGCGAAAAAGGTTCTAAGCTCCTCGATGGCAGCGGGGTACACCGTCTCCCTTGCCAGGTCTTTATCATCAAACATAAAAACGAAAGGCTTAAACGCCGGATTAAGGTTCGCTATTCCAAGGAGCAGCAGCTCTTCCAGGGCGAGGCTTTTGCAGCTTTCGCCGCCGTCATCGGAAGAAAGGTAGGCTTCCACCGAAGTTTTACCGGCGTAAACGGCCTGGGGCGGAAAAATGCTCCCAAATTGCCGGAGCATCGCGGCGATACGGCTTTCTCCCAGCCGGTTTTCCAGCGCCGCCGCGGCCTGCTCAAACAGGGCCGGAACCACCTGTTCCCGGTACAGGGCTACCACATAGTGAAGGATTTCATCGATAAGCCCCATCGCGTTAAGCTGGCCGGCCTTTACTATCCGCTCGGGGTTTTTGACGGGATCTACCCCGGCGTTAAGCTTTGCCGTCAGGGCCCGCGCCTGTCGTACATCGGCCAGGACAACGTTCCCGGTAAGGGAAAACAGGCTGTATTCAAGGCTGTGGCGTTCCCGTACTTCCCGGCGGATGTGGAATTCCATAACGGCCCTTCGTTCCGCGGCGCGAACAACGGAAACGCCGAAAAGCTTTGGAGGTTTCCGGACGGAGGTTTCCGGTAAAACCGGAAAACGTTCAAATTCGGATAGGAAAATTTTAATTTTTTTCATACTGGGAACTCCGCTCTAGCGATTTCTCAAGTATACCGTATAAACGCCGGTTATGCAAAAGGATTTCGCGGCATTTCTTCCTCAATCCGCTCAATGTTTCGCGTGGTTTTTGTGGGTGTAGCCGCAAAAACCGCCCCGCGTCCGTAACGTAAACAGGGAATAAGCTTGTTAAAAAACTATGAATAACTTTATAAAAAAACAGGGAATATACTTGCTAAAAAACAGGGAATAAGTTACGCTTAATCATGCCCGACAAGACAATTAACCGGCGGCTTGTAAAACTGGTCCATGCCCGCGCCGGAGAAGAACCGGTAATCCTGCTGGAAGGG
>JAIROH010000080.1 GCA_031257595.1 Treponema sp.
GGCCCTGAAAAAGCTTCATGCGGAAAGATCCTTATCCCGGCGTCTAAAAAGCCGGCGCCGCGGCTCACGCTCGCGGTACAACGATGTCGCCTTAAAAGGCGGTGAAATCTACCTTATCCTAAAATAATCAATCGTGTCAACTGGATCAAGTGAAAAAAGAACGAAAAAATAATAATTTGAGCCGATTTCAAAAGTATCGTTCGCTTTACTTGTTTTTTAGCTCCCGCTCCCTTTGTTCGATAGCTTCTTTTACCAAGCCGATTTCTTTAAGCATGGCGCCAATTTCCGGGTCGTCGAAATTGATCGCCGAAGCGCCTTTTTCAAAAACCCTGTAGACTTCCACGCCGAGCCTGCCGAGGAGTTTTTTTGCCTGGCCTTCAAGCTGTTTTATTTCCAGCGCGAGGACTCCCTTTTCGCCCAGTTCCTGTACCTTGGCGCCGGCTTTTGCGGCAAAATCCTTCGACGCTTCAATGCCTTTTCCGCCCCACTCCTGGGCCTTTTCCCCGGCTTTTGCCGCCATTTCCCTGGAAACCTGTAAACCCTGATCCAAAAGTTCTTTTAACGTGTCGCTAAAACCCATCGTTTTCCTCCTGTAAAAGACGGCGGAAGCGCCGCCTGTTCAATCGAACATTAACAGACCCGTCCCGCGGGACGGATTTATTTCCTGTGCAGGCCCAGGATGGTCAGATCGTCGTACTGATCATCCTCCGCTACATGAGTATAGTACATATACGCGTCATTTCCAGGGTTTTCACGGGTGTCAAGACAATAATTCCGGTACTGGAGGAAATGGCGCTTGAGGAATTCATCTACCTTTTTGTCCACCAGAACCCGGCTGTCTTCGGTCGCCTGGGGGTTTTTGTACATACGGAAGATCTTCTCCACCGACACCATCGCCATAATTGTCTCTTCTACCTTGCCTTCGCAGCCTGAAAAATCGAATTTAAGCTCATTCTCGTCCCCTTCGGGATTGTGGTATTTATGAAGGGTATAGACCTGCTTGTTCATAACCGCGTTGATGATGTCGAAAACCCTGTCAGGCCCCATTTCTTCGTCTCCCTGGCCTACGGTATGGGTAGCGTGAGGAGTATCTTTTTCACCTTCTTCGCAGGTTATTTCCCTGAATCCGGCGTCCCGGAATTTACGCTTCGCTTCTTCTATACCGTCCGTATAGAGGAAAAGAATATCGCCGCGATCCAGAGTAAGGGTCTGAACCGTGTAGCCGCCTTTGGATTCGACAAGGAAATTGGGCAGTACTCCCGTGGCGGGAGTTTCCCGCATCGTAACCGTTTTCATTCGGCCTTCCGAGGCGTCGAACCAATGGATGATATTGTCACCGGCGTTGCAGAAACGGGCGAGACCTGTCTGGGAATCGAAAAGGCACAGGGTAAACGCGGCAAACCTCCCCTTAAAGCCCAGGGTTTCAAGGAAGTCGTTGACCTGGTAAACAAGATCTTCAATGTGCAGGCCCTTTTCCGTGGGTTTCCATCGCCTGAAAAAGTTTATAAACATCGTGGCTACCTGGATCATGATAAGGGCCGCGGGGATTCCCTTGCCGGCGACGTCGCATTTGATAACGGCGAAGTATCTGCCGTCAAGGTCCTGATAATCAAAATAGTCCCCCGAAACGCCTTTCGCTCCTTCGTAATAGCCGAAAAACTGTACGTTTTTGGTATCCTTGAAACCGGTGGAAAGCTTGTCGCCTTCCCGGCTTACCTCCAGGGGTATAAACTTTTTCTGTATCTCTTTACCAAGGGAGAGGTCCGACGCGGCGACCGCGGCCTTTACAAGGCCGTGGGTCATATCGTTGATCGTGTTACCCAAAACGGCAAGTTCGTCGTGGGTTTTAATTTCAATGTCAACGCCTTCAAGTTTGGTCTTGTCCTCGGTATCGCGGATACGCTCCACATGGCCTACCAGTTTGATGATCGGCCTGATAATCAGCGTGGAAAGGACAAGCGCGCCGACGGTCCCGATGGCAAGGGCCGCCAGGGCGACGATAAGGATAACCTGAAGCAGGCGGAACTGCCCGGCGGTAATTTCGTCGATAATCGAGTCGATGCCCACCTCAAGCCGGATAAGTCCCCGGTAATACAGACTGTCATTGCTCTGGCGGTACAGTACCGGTTTGAAGAAAATGTAGGTCCTGCCGGTATTGGCGTCGAGGGATTCCCTGACGAACGCCGGTTCCGAACCCATCTCCCGGCTTATCTCAACAAGCCTTTCGTTGATCCGGGTCTGGAGGGAAACCGTTGTCGTTGCAATGGAGCTTAAACGTTCCTGGCTTTCCGCGTCCGTCCGCCGGGACTCAACGATTTCCGTCGCCTCGCGGAGCAGGGAGCTTAGACTGGCAGACAACTCCCCTACTTCCGCCGCCGCCCGTTCGTTAAGCTCGTCGGCAATTCCCTGGGTTCTGGGGCTTAAAACATCGGTAAGCATCGAAACACCGTTCTGGAATTCGGCGGTATCGATCTTGTCTCCAATATCAGGATCGTTGGTGGCAAGCACGTGGTTGTAGTAAATGTCTTCGCCCGCGCCGTATCCGGTAATCGTAATATAGTGGGCTTCCGGAACGGCCGCCGACTGGCCCGGAAGATAACCCAGTTCCAGCAGGTTCCGGGTAGGCATGTAGGCGCGGGCGCTTGAGGCGATTCCCTCCAAAAGTACCGCGGAACGATCCCAAAGCCCTGTCAGCAGCGTTTCTTCCTGGGTTCTGATCATCATAAGGTACAGGGGGGCGGACACCATAAGTACCACAAAGAGGACCAGCCCTATCGTGAACGAGGCAAGCTTCAGCCTGAGCCCGGTTCCTTTTCGTCGTATACGGGTCATCCGTTTTTTCCTTTCAGACGGCATAATATCTCCTGTGATAAGGGCGATTGTCTCCAGGCGTATCGCCGCGCTTTCGCTCATAACGGAACCGATTCCCCGGGCGGAAACAACAAGGCCCAGAGCGCCGAAAACCATTATAGCCGCTATAATGATAAGAGAAGTGTCAAAAACAAATTTTCTGTCCTGGCGCAGCGTCCAGGATGGTTTCCATGTACGGCCGAAATCGCCGAATTTAATGGTTCCCATATTATCCACCGACACCAAAGGCGGCGTCATATAGATTCCCCGGCGCGGATGCTGAAGTATAACCCGGTAAAGACCTTCTCCAATGTCCGCGATGCGGATTCCCCCAATTTCCCTGTCGGAGAAAACCTGATACTGGTCGTCGCTCTGCCGGAAAACCATGTCGTAGGGTTCCTGTCCGTCCTGGTCCAGGATAACCCTGCTTACCAGCCCGCCTTCGGCAAAACCACGGCCGATAAGGCTTAATGTCAGATAACCCTGCTCGTCCTGGCGGGAATCGACAAACGTAATGAACGTATGGGGAACATACTTGTTCATTTTGAAAAAAATCCTCGCCGCCTGGCCTATGTTGCCCACTTCGTCGACGGCGGAAACGGAAAAACACCACAGACCGTTGTCTTGGTTGTCGAACGAAACCGAGTTTCCCGTTCCCATAATCGCCTGGGGCGGGGCGGCGGGAGAGAAAAGCCGGGAAGCTTCTTCATTGAGCCGCTCTCCCTTTTCCGTGACAAGGGCCGAAGAGCCAAGGTACTCCATATTCCAGGTATAACCGGCGATATCCGAAGCGGGCGGAGTGTTCCAGCGCATGTCGAAGGTATTGGAAAGGAGGTAGCCGTTTTCGTCGGTTTCCGGTTCAATGATGTTTGCCACGGGCGGCGGTGTCGTATCCCGCACATAGGCGATACGGGCCGGGTTTGACCAGTTTCCCGCCATATCCCTGGCGCTGACAGCCAGGTACCAGGTTCCGTCGGTACCGGCGCTCTGCTCCAGGGTGGTCTGGAACGCCCCGAGCATGACCCGTTGAGGGGGAAGTCCGGCGGCGTCCCGCGACCAGGACCAGGAATAGCCGTCTATGTCGGAAGAATCCTCGGGAACGTTCCAGCCGATCCTGACCAGGTCGCCCCGGCTTCTTCTGCCTTCGGTAAAATTTTCCGCCCTAAGCCGGGGCGGCAGGACCGTAGTATCGGGGAAAAGCGAATATATCCGGTTTTCGTTCCGGACCGTTCCCTGCCAAAAAATAAAGATCCCGCTGCTGTCGCTGACGGGCCGGGCGAAAGCGACCTCTCCGCCCGCGGCGCCGGAAATGTCCCGGCCCCGCTCCCAACCTCCGGGGATGGCTCTGGACAGAAAAGCCCTCTGGCCGCCACGGGAGTTATCGAACCATACCACGGCGGTTCCGCGGCCGGAACCATACTCAAAAGCTATGGGGTTGTTGCAGTAGGCTTCATCGCTGTTAATCCGCTGCGGTCTGCCGGAGGCCGAACCGTTGCTGTTGAGGAAAAGTCCGTAAATCTGGGGGGAACGGTTTTGGTAACGCCGCTCCCATACCACAAAAAGCCTTCCCTGCTGAACGGATAAATGGGCCCGTTCGTTGCCGAATTGATCCGGAGAAGTCTGGGCCATAACGGGGTCCTGAAAACTGGTAATACGCAGGGGATTTGACCAGGTTTTTCCGTTATCGGAACTGGATCGGAAAAAAAGCTGGAAATTGCTGCCCGCCTGGGACTGGAAAACAGCATAATCGACCCCGTCCATTGAGGCGATTGAGGGCAGAAACGTAAACTGGTATCCCGATCCGCTTACAAAAGGTACAAAATCAGACCAGGTAACGCCGTCATCCGACAGGGCGTAATAAAGGCTCATATCCTGATTCCGGCCCCGGCTGACAAAAAGAATGTAGCTTCCGTTTGAAAGCGTGAATATCCTTGGAGCAACGGAACTTTCCGAACCGCTTTGTATCTGATAACGGTCAAAACTGATCCCTTTGTTATCCGAGACAAACATGTCGGTCTGGGAAGTCGAAGCGCCGACGGCAATCAGTATCCGGTCATTGGAATCTACCGCGGCGCTAAGGATCGAAGGCTCGTCGCCCGAATAGTCGTAAGTTCCGATAACGCCCCTGGTCTGCCATGTACCGTCTACTTCTTTTACCGCGAGGTTTACGTTGATCCGGCCGCGTTCCGCGCCGCCCGAACTTTCCTGCCAGGCTACAACTGAAATGGTTCCGTTGTAGGCCGAAACGGGAAAGCCGCCTGATTCGGAAGAGAACGGCACCGGATTCTCCCAGAACAGTTCCTGGGCGGCCGCGGGGACAGAGAACAGGAGATGAAAAAAAAGAAAAAGGCCGCAAAAAAGCGCCGTACCCGTGCGGTTATATCTCATAGCAGGTTGGCCCGTATACGTTGAAGCAGATCGAGAATACGGCTGTTGTTCCGATACCGGGGATCGTCGATAATTTCCAGGGCGATGCGGTACGCTTCGGGAATGTTGTTCTGCTGAAAAAGCTCAACGGCCCTGTTGTATTTTAGCTCCGTCTCGTGATCAAATATGGAACTGGCGCCGCCGATGCGTACCGCGGCTTCACTTGCCAGCCGGGCAGCCTCCTCGTTGTTGGGATTGTATTCCAGCGCCCGGTTGGCCATTTCCTGGGCCTGCCTTAGGTTTATTTCGTTGGTGGTATTTGAATTGATAATCGCCCGCGCCTGGGCTGTCAGGCGGTTTGACTCCGCCACCATTGCCGGATCGGGCGGCGGAAGCCGTATTCCCATGGCGACTTCCGCATCGTACATAATCGCCGCCTGATTGGGATAATTGGGATTAATTACAAAAAGGTTCTGGAGGTCGGCAAACGACTGCCAGGATCTCTGCCTGGTTCCCGCTATGGCGTTCTGCAGGCGGGTCGAAAAACCCTGTTCAAAAGCCCGCGGATCCTGCTCTCTGTCCATACGGAGTTCCAAAAGCCCGGCGGCTTCGTTTAACGGGTACACAAGCTTTACTTTCTGGGTTTTTTCCCTCGCGTTGTTGAACCGGACAAGGCCGTCGTTACGCCTGTTGGCGCCGAAATAGTAAAGCCCTTCGTCGTAGTTTTTATGGGCTTCGCTTAAAAGCTGGCTCATTTCAGCGTAGAGGGGCGCCGTGGGCGGGATGGTTCTTCCGGAACGGCTTGAAAGGGCGCCCTGGATAATGTTAATCCAGTTCCGTATTTCCTGATTTTCCACCGTCTGGGTTGTTTTCCATCGGTTTTCGGCCCTGACAAGCTTTTCTTCGGCGATATCAAAATTACCCTGGTTAAAATCCAGCCTGGCCGAAGCGATTAACTCGTTTACATCCCGAATTACCGCTTCGTTCTCCAGCCGGGCTATTTCCGCGTCCAGCTGGGGTATAATGGCGTCGCGGGTCTGTCTGACCGGCGGAGAATCTTCAATAATGAGCGATGAATCAAA
>JAIROH010000114.1 GCA_031257595.1 Treponema sp.
CCAGCGGGCGTCGCGGTACTTTTCGCAGAGAACCTGGAACAGGGCGTAGTCGGGAAGCCAGGCGTTTTCCTCTTTACAAAACGCCGCGTACTCCGCCGCGAGGGAACCGTCTTTCCGGGGGGTTTGGGTTCCGGCGGAACCCAAACCGTCAAGAAACGCCGCCGCCGCTTTTTTCAGGAACGGGAGCTTTTTCGTTTCAACAAGGCCGTAGTCTACCCGTTCAGCGGAAACCCCATGCGCGGCGGAAGCCCGCGTCCGTCCGGGGGCAAAGGCAGCCTTTAATTCGTCAAGGTCGCCTTCCCCCAGCCAGCCTTCTTCGGCCAAAAGTTCCGGAGAGATAAAAAGCTCGTTTCCCGCAAACGACGATCGGGCCGCGTAGGGGGAATTGCCGAAACCTGTCGGCCCCAGCGGAAGGATCTGCCATAAACCGCAGCCCGTTTCGGCAAGAAAATCGGCAAAGGCTTTCGCTTCTTTCCCCAGATCGCCTATCCCGAAAGGACCGGGAAGGGAACGGATATGAAAAAGAATTCCGGCATGGCGCGGCCGGGTTTCATGCAGCGGGTTGGCTTGCTGCTTTGTTTCACTCATAAAACCACCTTAGCCAGACTACCCTGATTACATTAAACAACAGGATAATTTAACCACGGAGCACCGGCAATATACGTAGCACATGCATGGTAGACTGATTAGACTAAATGACCGGATTTAGAATTTTACCGCGAAGTCGAAGAAGTCAAAAAAGTATAAGAAATGAATTGTGTGAGCGCTCCTTCTTCGACTTTTTCGACTTGGCGGTTAATTTTGTTTTTTTTCTCGGTTATTCGTATCAGTGCGTTTAGTCAAATCAACCTACTAGCTCTTTATCGCGCCTTCGCTGATTCCTTTAACGATAAATTTTTGAAGGAAAAGGAAGACCACGACAATCGGTATAATCGACACAAACACCGCGGGGAAAATCAACTGCCAGGGATTGCCGAACTGACCGGCAAGTATCCGGGCAAAGTACAGTTCCAGTACGAGGGTTTTGCTCGACGAGTCGGCAAGCACGAGGAACGGCAGAAGGTAATCGTTCCATATCCACATGGCGTTGAGGATTATTACCGTCACGGTAATCGACTTCAAAAGCGGCATGACGATCAGGAAAAAAATCTGAAAGACATTGCAGCCGTCGATAAACGCCGCTTCTTCTATGCCCAGCGGAACTCCTTTGACAAAGCCGTGGTACAGAAACACCGACATCGACAGCCCGAATCCCCCGTACATAATCACAAGGCCGCCGGGATTCTTGAGCCCTATGTCGTTAAAGAACTGTATCAGCGGATACATGATCGCCTGAAACGGGATCAGCATCGCGGCGACAAACGCCATAAAAAGGAACGAGGACATTTTGTTTTTTGTCCTCACCATAAGCCAGGCCGCCATCGACGATACAAGGACTATCAGGGCGACGGCAAAAACCGTTATAAGGATGGTAATCCCCAGGGCCTTGAAAAAGTTGATTTTTTCAATGGCGTTGAAAATGTACTGAAAATCAAATTTCGCCGGCAGCCCCATCGGATCGTTAACTATTTCCGCCTGGCCCTTAAAGGAATTGACGAACAGGAACCACAACGGGGCAAGGGTATAAACGGCGATAAGGCCGAGCAGAACATAAACGGCTATCGTAAAGATACGCTTTTTCAAAAAATAATTTCCGGCCATACTACATCTCCAATTCCCGTTTTTTGGTTATCGTCACCTGGGTCAGGGTTATCGCCGCCACGAGAATAAAGAAAATAACCGCCTGGGCCTGGGCTTTTCCGTAGTCCGGCTGGGCGGTATCCTTTACCGTCCTCAGTATCTGCAGGGCAAGCATCCGGGTGTTGAATTCACCGTCGGTAAGGGCGACGTTTTGATCGAGAAGCTTAAAACCGTTTGCCAGGGTCATGAAAAACACCACGGTAAACGAAGGCATAAGCATCGGTACGGTGATCTTCCGGAAGGTCCGCCAGGGCGACGCGCCGTCTATGCTCGCCGCCTCGTACAGGTCTTTGGGTATGTTGTTAAGCCCCGCTATGTAGATGATCATCATATAACCCGCGGTCTGCCATGTGTTAAGGATCATCAGGGCAAAAAGGGCCTTTAGCGAATCCTGGGTCATGTAACGGAGAAACTCAATATGGAGAATACCGGTTGGGCTGAAAAGCAGATCGGTAAAAATCGTCTGAAAAATTATCTGCCAGATAAAACCCAGGGCAAGCCCCCCCAGCATATTGGGAAGAAAGAACGTGGTTCTGAAAAATCCCGCGGCCCTGGTTATCTTGTTTACCAGAAGGGCCAGGCACAGCGACACGACGTTTATCGAAACAACCGCCAGCACCGTATAGCGTACCGTATACCACAGCGCCCTGATAAAGCGTTCCTCGGCAAAGGCGGCGCGGTAGTTGGCAAGCCCGACAAACGAATCGAAAATCGAAGCCGCCCTTGTTCCCGTGGACGGGTCAAGGTAATAGGTTCTTCGCCACGCCACAAAAGAATTGGCCAGCCCCATAATAAACGGAAGCACGATGACAAAGAAGAAAAGCGCAAGCGCCGGAATAACGAATATCCAAAACCACTTTCTGTAAATTTTCACGCCCAACCCCCTTTTGGCTAAGCTTTTAATAACGGCCTTATTCCAGGTTTGACTAAATGACTCTCCCCGCCGCAGAGCGGCGGGGTATGGACCCGCTTGCGAATCAAAGGGCACATGAGTTGTCAAAATCCCGGTTGTTGCCGACGCCGCCGGAGTTTTTGCGGACAGGCCCCCAAACTTTTTTGTGTGCCTGCCTCGATAACCAGCGGCGTTGGCAACCGTACTGCTGTTTGGCTATTATGCCATTTAATTTAGACAAAATACTAGTTTTTCAGTTTAATCCACTGATCAACCGCGTAGTCGGCGATTGCCTCGTAATCCGCCTGTGTCCACCGCTCCTTGGTCATGTAGTCTTCCATCAGCTTAAGGCCGACCACGTCTCCCGACCAGGGACCGGGAGCGCCGTGATACGGCGCCGCTATAATGTCGCCGGTTTTCATGTAGTCGATAATCGAATTCCCAAGCGAATTGGGAACCGTGGTTGTGGCGGGATCGGCGTTATACGGAATAAACGCGAAATCCTCCACGAGAAATTTCTGGCCTGCCGGCGAGGTATTCATCCAGACAAGGAATTTGTACGCGTTGGCCTTTTCCTCGTCGCTTGAAAGGGCGTTAACCGCGTAGTAATTCGGGACAAACACCGGAATGGAACGGTTGAGTTTTTCCGCCGTCACCCCGTCGCCGCGGACAATGTCGGCGGGCCTGTAGGGCATCTTTACCGGAAGGAAAACAAGCCGCTCGGCCTTGGCGGCGTTAACTCCGGCGATGTTCCCGTAGGCCCAGTTTCCCTGCTTGAAGAAAACCGCCTTGCTGTCGGCGAATATCTGAACCGCCTGGTCGTAGCCGAAATTCGCCGGAGAAACAAAATCCTGGCCGCGCTTTGCCGGGCCGTTCTTTCCGGCAAGATAGCCGGTTTTAAGATCCAGGGCCTGGGCATAGTCGATAAAGGCGGGCCGCGCCGAACGGATTTTGGCGTCGCTTGCCGTATAGGCGTCACTCGGCGACGTAAACACCGCGTTCAGGGCCACGTTGATAAAATGATCCCCGTAGGTCCATTTTTCCGCGCCCATAACGGCAAAAATCCCGTTCAGGTTGGAGGAAAGGGCGCCTTTGGAAGCGTTTGTCGTATATGACTTCCCCGAAAGCGTAATCGTGACCGCCCGGGGCCGCCGGATCCAGTCGTCCAGGGCTTTTACCAAGGCGTCCCATTCGGCGTACGAAGCGGTTTTTACCGCGGCGATTACCTCATCGGCATTGGCGAAAATTTCCCCGAAAAGCTGGCGGTCAACGATATAGCCGTAACCTTCGACATTGTAGGGAACCCCGTAACTGGTCTTGCCGTCGGTGGTAAGCCGCAGCGAAGGGGCAATTTCCGCGGCAAGTTTGGCAAAATCCGGATCGGTAACGGTATTCAAATCCACGACAAAACCGCCCTGATGCCAGTCAATCAGCTCCTTGATTCCCTGAATCGAAAAAATAACCGGCTTGTCATTGGAATTCATCGCCGTCTGGAGGGTTTCCATGTGATCCATCCCCGAACCGATGGAAAAAGCCTTTACCCGGACGCCCGTCTCGGCGGTAAAAGCCTGGCACATCGCCTCAAACTGGGCGGCGTTCTCTCCTTTTGAATTGTAAACGTAGATGTCGTAACCTTTATCGCCTTTTCCGCAGCCAAAAAAAACAAAAAGAAGCGTCAATACGCCAAAAAACAGAACAGATTTTTTCAATTTTAACTCCTTGTATCCATTTTGATAATACGGGCCGTTTCAAAATTTCAGTTTTGAAACCGGCTCAATTGTCTTTTATTATAGGAACTAAAACCGGCAAATGCAAGATTTTTTCGTAAATTGAGCCAGTTCCAAAATACCGGCTTTTGAAACCGGTTCAATGTGGAGTACAATGGCATATGAACTACAACTGCGTGATTTTTGATCTGGACGGAACCCTGGCGGATACGGTTCATGATTTGGCATATACCCTTAACAGGACGCTGGAAGAAAGGGGCTTTGCGCCGTCTCCCATGGAGGATTTCGTCAAAATGCAGGGAAAGTCAATGGAAGCCCAGTTGTTGAGCATGCTTCCACCTGAAAAAAGGGACGACAAACTGGTGGAAGAGCTTGCCGCCGGATGTTTTGCCGTCGGGGTAAGCTGGGGCTACAGGGACATTGAAGCTCTGAAAAACGCCGGAGCCCAATGTATTATTAATAAACCTTCCGAACTATTGGAGTTTTTATGAACAGCTCTGATCCCCGCGTGGAGGAAAATCTGGCCGAACTTTCACGGGTACTGGCAAAAACCACCGCCCCTGAACTGATAGGATCGTTT
>JAIROH010000243.1 GCA_031257595.1 Treponema sp.
TCTTTTGAAGAAACATAGCCGGAAAAATCCACAATTCCTTCCTGCTGGGAGGTACAGTAAAACCGGGCGCCGCGGCGCCTTCCCGCGGCAAGGACCCGCTTGAGGGAATACGGTCCTTCCCTGAAACCCGCGGTACCGGTGTCAAACAACTCAAGGAAAAAATTCTTTACCCCCTTGTCCATCAGGGCCAGCAGGTAATCCGAGCGGAGACCCGGATAGATGCGGAAAATGCACATCGAATTGGCCGCCTCTTCCAAAAGCTGGGAAAGCACATAGCGGTCCGCCTCCAGGGGGCCGGTTAAAAGGGCCTCGCCGTCAAAAACAGGCTCGGCCATGTTCCAGTTACGGAAACAGTCCCCCCCGATACGTTCAAATTTCAGGTTAAGCGGAGAAAGCACCCTGCCTCCGTGAACCACGTAGACCCCTTTCCGTTTTCCCAGGGCCAGGGACACGGCTTTTTTCATTGTGCGGACGGCTTCGGTAGAAGTTTCGGGAGGGGTCGAGGAAGCGGCCAGAACGATGGGGGCGTTTGCTTCGGCAAAAAGCCAGTAAATAAGCGGCGCCGTATAGGGCAGAGTGTCGGTACCGTGGGTAACCACAATGCCGTTGGCCGTTCCCGACGCAAGCTTTTCCGCGATTGTTTCTATCAGCGCGGCCCAGTCGGAAGGAACAATTTCTTCGGAAAGGAGCCTTCCTACCTGTACCGGCTCGTGACGGACTTTGGTTTCATCGGCCAAAAGTTCCTTTAGGACCACATCGTCTCCCGGCTCCAAAACGCCGTCATCGCCGATCTTTCCCGAGATGGCCCCGCCCATCGAAAGCACATACACAAGGGAGACGGAAAGCTCGTCCTTTAAAAGATCCTTTACCAGAACAGGCTCCGCAAGCCCGTTAGTCGCTTTCATGATAAGCCCGGTAAGGTACTGTATCGGCCCCGCGTCGCCCTCCCGTATCCGCCGTACTTCACCGGGGTTGGCCTGTACCACAGACCGCACCACCGCCTGTATCGCCTCCCTGTCGGTAAGCTGTTCCCAGTTCCGCTCCTTGACAATACGCTCCGGATCGCGGTCTTCTTCCAGAACGGCGGTAATTATCCGTTTTGCCATACCGCCATGAATCCGCCGCGCCTTAAACATCGAAAGAACCGCGGCAAAACGTTCAGAAGAGAGCGGAGACGCGGTAAGGGACAGCTTAAGCCGCCGCAGTTCCTTGAACACCCAGGAAGCCATCCAGCCCGCGGCCTCTTTCGGATCCGCGCCAAAGGAAACGGCCTTTTCAAAATAATCGGCACGGGAATTTTCGTCGCAGATAAATTCCGCCTGGTATGTGGTAAGACCCCAGTTTTTGACAAAACGATCCCGCCTTTCGCCGGGAAGCTCCAGCGTAAAATTGTCCAGCGCCTCAAGTATCTGGGAGCCGGGACTAAACGGCGCAAGGCCCTCTACCGGGCGGTACAAAAGCTCCTCGCCGGTCCGGTAGGATTCGGTCAGGTTTTTCGCTTCGTTCCAGAGACGGCTTTCGCTTGCGACATGTCCGCCCGCGGAAAGGATTTTTTCCTGCCGGGAAAGCTCCGTGTTGACCGCCTTCAGGACAAAGTTAAACGAATTGAGGTTGCGAAGCTTAACATAGACCGAGGGTTTTTCGGGATACGTCGCCAAAGCGACAAAAGCGTTACAGCGCACAACACTTTCCAGGGGCAGTTCCGCGGAAAATATCCCCGGAAGTATCTCAAGGTACTGAAGCCGCCTTCGCAGTTCGGCGAGGAATACCAGAGTTTCCTCCCCTATCTCGAAGTCGGCTTCCGTCCGTATGCGGAGGGAAGGCATGCCCGCCCGTGAATAATCCATCCGCGCTTCCATATTTCCCTGATGCTGCCGGATAAGCCTGCCGGCGTCCTCTTCCAGGCGTATCTCTCCTATTTTGATCCTTTTCCGGCGGCGGTGAAACATAATGTCGATAAAGGCGCCGGTTCCCAATTTCAGGGAAAGCCGGGAAATCGCCGGCCCCGCGGCGGGCCGGGTTATGCCGGACTTCCGCTCGTAGGCGACGCGCCGGCCGGGAACGCCGCCCAGGCCCCGGACAAGGAGATACGCCTTGTGCAGGGCCTCGGGGTTAGGAACAGGTTCAGGGCCCGTTCCTTCGCTGCAGACAGGGCAGCTCTGTTCCGGAGTACAGCGACAAAACGCCTTGGCGCCGGAAAGAAGCAAAATTCGGACGTCAAGGGAAATATACGATTTTAGCAAAGCTTCACTCCTTAAAACCGGCCGCCAGGACTGGCCTGTAACACACAGTATAGATCATTTTTATTTGACTTTTTAGCCCCTATAGGGTAATCTGCGATAGACAGGAGTTTATGTGACAAAACGGGATTTCCCCAAAATTCACTTTTATGATCAGGATTTTGTGGACATTTATGATAAAACCTGGGCTTGGATCCAGGATTGCTGGAACCAGGGAGAAGAAAAGTGCGCTGTTGAGGGGAAATTCTTTTCCTTTCCGGGAAGTCCGGTGCTAAAACAGTTTGACGCGATACTTTCTTCTTTTTTTTTGGTGTATTCAAACCGCATTTTTCAGGCTTCTCCCACGCTGGACGTATTCTACAGCCGTCAGGAGCCTTCGGGGGCGATCCGTTCGGCCTACAATACCAAAACCGGGCTGCCGGAGGTGGACAGGAACAATCCCGAAGGCTTAAGTCTTCCGCTTTTTGCCTGGGCTGAATTCAACCTGTACCATAAATCGGCCAATAAAAAACGCGTCAAAGAGGTACTTCCCGTACTCCACCGTTATACCGAATGGATAGACACGGTCTGTAAAATGCCCAACGGCCTCTACAACGCGCCGCTTGCCGCGACGGAAATGGGGAACGCTCCGCGGGAAGGAACAGTGTATCCCGTGGATTTCAACACCTGTATGGCCATCAACGCCCTTTATATGTCCGCCCTGGCGGACATACTTAACGACAAGGAATCGAGTTTCCAGTACAAGCGGCGCTACTTTTCCCTTAAAACCCGGATCAATTCCCTTATGTGGGACAACGAGGACGGATTTTACTACGACATAGACAAAGACGAACGACGGCTCAAGATTAAGACCCTTGCCGGCTATTGGCCCCTTTTGGCGGAAATTCCCAATGATGAAAAAGCGGAGCGGATCATCGGCAAGCTCCAGGATGTTAAGCTTTTCGGGGCGCCTCACCCTTTCCCTTCCGTAGCGGTAAACGAAAAGGCCTTTGAAGAAAGCGGCTGCGGTTTTAGGGGTTCGGTCTTCCCTCACCTTACGTTTATGGTGATAAAGGGCCTGGAGCGTTACCAGCGCTGGGATCTTGCCCGGGAATGCGCGATACGGCATCTGTACTTTGTCCTTGACTCGATGAATCCCGACGGGAACCATCACAAGGGGAAGCTCTGGGAAGCGTATCTTCCGTTAAAAGAAGGCCCCGCCCAGTGGCCCGAGCGCCCGGATTTTCCCCAGGCCCAATATCTTGCCTACGACGCCCTTTCCACAATCTGCCTGACAATAGAAAACATCGTGGGGCTTTTTATCTCCCTTCCCCGGAAAACCGTAGACTGGATTATCCCCAACCTTGAGATCATGGGGATAGAAAATCTGTCCCTCAAAAAAAACATGATCACGATTTTATCGAACAAAAGCGGCAGGGGCTGGGAAATTCACATGGAAAGCGAAAAACTCTACTACTTTACGATCAACATTTTGGGGAAGAAGAAAAAAACCCTCCCAATCCCTTCGGGGAAGTGTTCCATGCTGATAGATAAGCTGTAAGCTTATCTATTAGCATTTGGTTAATATAGTTGTTCAACAACCCGAACCCGATAGGGTTCAGTAAAATAGGTTGTTGAACAAGTCCATTATCGAACGGTAACAGTTTCGTATTAACGATTACTCTTTACAGTAAAACTGATATTCCAGTCATAGTTGCCATACGGTTTAAGAGCGCTGAACTGCCCCCTCATTCTTGCCGCGTCGGGTCGGTCAAAAGTTCCCGAAGAGGGCTCAAAGGCAACATTGCACAAATCGTGCAAGTCGTAACGGTTGATCCATATTCCCAAATACGGCAGCTTATCCGCCGAATAGGCAAGGGAAAGAACAACGCCGTCCGGATAACAATACTCACAACACCCTCCGGTACAGGGCGCATCAAAGAAAAATTTAAACGCTTCGGCTTTAGAAAGACCTCCTCGCTTTTTTACAGGACCAGGAGTTACAACGATGTCTTTTGCTTTCTTCCTCCAGACAAAGGAGCTTCCGTATCGTCCCCTTTTTCCATCCGAGGAAAAAACCATCGTCGCCTTTTCTCCGTCCGCAACGCCCGGAAGCGCAATGATCCCTCCTGTTTCAGCGGCTACCATGCAGTGGGCCGCATACACAAAATCAAGGGTAAATTGGGTATTGTTGGTAACCAGGTAGTCTATCGCAATACCGTCCTTTATCTCCGAAACTGTTTTTTCAAATTTATAGCCGAATCTGGGGCTATGGGTCCACATCCGCAAAACGCCTTTTTTTGTCTCGTATTTCCACTCAAGGCCGCATACTTCGCCGTGGTCGGGAACCGGAACGCCCTGCCATGGATAACGGTCATAGTAATACTTGTCGATAGTAGGAAACATATCGTCAAATCCGCTGCATTCCGCGGCAACATAATCGCCGTCATAGACAAGCTTTTTGTAATGCTCTCCCGGCGCTTGCGACAAAAATTCTCTGCCGCTTTTTTTGTCTTTAATGGAAGCGCATTTACCGCCGTATTCCGGCAAAAACGTTACCACAAGCCTTTCGGTTTCCGCCTCTATCGCGGATATGTCTTTATAGAAGATCTTGCTTGTTTTCATTTTACCCCCGAAAACTTCCGTGAAATCTCAGCCGCAGAAAAAGGACTACCCTTTTAACGCCGCGTCTATCTCGTTTCTTGTAGGCATGGCCGGCGCCGTACCCAATTTTGTCGTTGAAAGGGAGCCGCCGGCAATGCCGAACCGGAGCGCCTCAAACAGGTCCTTTCCTTCGGAGAGAGCCGTCACAAACGCCCCGTTAAAGGCGTCTCCCGCGCCCGTGGTGTCAACGGCCTTTACCGGAAGACAGGGCAGAAGTTCGTCCTTTTGGCCATTGTTGGCGTAAGCGCCAAGGCTACCCATCGTAATAACAACCTGTTTTACGCCCATCTTAAAAAAAGCTTCCGCCGCTTTTTTGGCGTCGTCCTTTGTTTTTACGTCTATCCCGGTAAACGCCCGCGCTTCCGTTTCGTTCGGCGTAACGATATCGATCATGGCCATTATTTCGCCGGGCAGATCATTCGCCGGCGCGGGATTAAGGACCACGGTAACGCCGGCATTATGCGCTATTTTAACAACCTCAAAAAGGGCGTCGAAGTTAATTTCAAGCTGGAGCAAAAGTATCGAAGCGCTTTCGATAAGCGGACGGCACTTTTCAACTTCATCTTTTGTAATATTCTGGCAGGCTCCTCCCGTAACCACGATCATGTTCTGGCCTGTTTCTTCATCAACCATAATAAGCGCGGCGCCGGTCGCTTTTCGCGGATCGGTAAAAAAGAACGACGTATCCATTCCTTCTTTTTTGTAAAAATCCTTTATCGACGTGCCAAAAACATCGTCACCGACTTTGGTAACCATTTGTACGTCTGCCCCGCAGCGGTGAGCCGCCACAGCCTGGTTTGAACCCTTGCCGCCCGGACCGATGTTAAAGCTGTTTCCCAGGATAGTCTGACCGGGGACCGGCAGCCCGTTTGATCTGCTTGTCAGATCCGTTACAAAACTTCCAAAAACAACTACTGTTCCCATACGTTACTCCTCATTCATACGCCTGTTTAAAAATCCCGCGCGTAACCACAAGTCCAGCCGCCGTCCGCGATAAAGACACCGCCGGGATTCGCCTCTTTCAGGTTCCGTCCGTTACGTCTCCCCATTCGGCAAGTTTTCTGTGCAGGGTCTTTCTGCCGATGTTCAGAACTTCGGCGGTTTTGCTTTTATTGCCTTTGAAGAAACCCAGCGTGTCGCGGATAACGGCACGCTCCACCTGTTCCAGCGTAGAACCCATCGGTATCGATATCCAGCTTTCGTCATTCTTTGCCCGAATCGTCGGGGGAAGATCCGCTTCGACAATAACGCTGCCTTTGGACATAACGACGGCGCTTTCGACACAGTTACGAAGTTCGCGGACGTTTCCCGGCCAGTCGTAGCCGTACATCGCGGCCCTGGCTTTTTCATCAAAGCCCTCAACCCGCTTGCCGTTTTCTTCGGCGCATTCCTTGAGAAACGCGCTCAGTAAAAGCGGAATATCGTCCTTGCGTTCCCGAAGCGGCGGCACATGGATGTTTACCACGTTAAGACGGAAGTAGAGATCTTCCCGGAAATTTCCTTTTTCCACTTCCCCTTTAAGATCCTTGTTCGTCGCGGCCACAATCCGCACATCGACTTCAAGGGTCTCTTCCCCGCCGACCCGTTCAAATTTTTTGTCCTGAAGTACCCGCAGCAGTTTTATCTGAATGTTTTGATCAATTTCTCCGATTTCGTCGAGGAAAAGGGTGCCTTCATTGGCCAGTTCAAAACGGCCACGTTTCCGGCCTGTCGCGCCGGTAAAAGCTCCCTTTTCGTGGCCGAAAAGCTCGCTTTCTATAATCGATTCCGGCAGGGCGGCGCAGTGTACCTTGACAAGGGGCTTGCCTTTCCGGGGCGAAAGCTCGTGTATGGCGTCGGCGACCAGTTCCTTTCCTACCCCGGATTCACCGGTAATAAGTATTGACGCCTTCGCCGGGGCGACACGGTTTATCGTATCGAAAACACGGCGCATCGGGGCGCTGGATCCTATCATCCGGCGGAACTGAATCTTTTTTTCAAGTTCCGCCTCAAGGCTTTCGTTTTGCAGCGCCAGTTCCTGGGTGTGTAAAGCCCGTTTTACCAGCATCGTCAGGTGATCGATGTTCGGAGGCTTGGTGATAAAATCGTAGGCGCCGTTTCGCATCGCGGCTACCGCGTTTTCAACGGTACCGTGTCCGGTAAGAACAATTACCGGAAGGCTCGGATGTCCGGCGTTAATCTTCCGCTGGAATTCTTCGCCGCTCATACCCGGCATCCGGAGATCGGTAATCACGAGGTCTATGTCGCCTTTTTCAAAACGGTTCCAGCCTTCTTCCCCGTCCGCGGCGGTAACCAC
>JAIROH010000256.1 GCA_031257595.1 Treponema sp.
TATAAAAATTCACGAAAGTGAATTTTTATACCATGCAAACTGCCAAAGGAGCCCGTAAATCGGGATATTTTTGCATAAGTATGCAAAAATATCCACAAGTGCAACAGGCTCCTAGCCGAAAGAAGCGAGTGGAGAGAGAAGTGAGAAGATTTGTTATATATTCGTTTTTGCCAAAACCGCGGGTGCTTGCCGGTTGGATCCGGGAACTACATTTAGTTCAATTCCCTGTATAAACGCCTCAAGGTTATCAGCTACCTGCCGGATAAGCTGTGCACGGGCATTTGTTGTTGCCCATCCAATATGCGGTGTCAAAATACAATTTTTTGCATGCAATAGCGGATGATCTTTCTTTGGAGGTTCCTGCGATAAAACATCCAGCCCCGCCCCGGCCAAATGCCCGCTGTTTAGCGCGTCCGCAAGATCTTGATCGACAACAAGCCCTCCGCGAGAAGTGTTGACGAGATAAGTACCGGATTTCATCATCGCAAGGGTCTTTTTATTGATCATGCCATAAGTAGACTCCGTAAGCGGACAGTGAAGCGTAATAAAATCAGAGGTTTTTAAGAGTTCCTCAAAAGTCATCCACTTGACAGCAGGATATTCATACCGAAACATATCAAAAGCAACGATACGCATGCCAAACGTAGTCCCAATCGCTGCCATACGCTGCCCAATTTTACCCAGACCGATTATCCCGAGTGTTTTTCCGTCAAGACCTATTAATGGTTGCAGCCAATAGGAATTATAGGGCTGTGAAGTCCAAAGGAATTCGTTTACGATACTGTGATGATGCAGATCGATACGGTAACACAGCTCCAGTATGAGCGCAAAGGCAAGCTGCGATACGGAATGGTTCGCGTATAAGGGCACATTCGTCACCCGAATGCCCCGTGCCTGTGCTGCGTTTACATCGACATGATCGATACCGGTGGCCAATATACCGATATATTGCAATCGCGGCAGTTGAGAAAGAATATCGGCTGTTAAAGGGACCTTGTTAGTGATAATCGCTTGTGCTTTTTTCGCGCGTGGAACAATTTCATCTGTTTCGGTATTGTCATAAATGACTGTTTCTCCCAAACGTTCTAACGCAGACCAATCCAAATCGCCGGGGTTCGTTGTATGACCGTCCAGCACAACTATTTCCACGATGTCCTCCGTTAAATGGTGTTTTTAGAATAACCCAACCGAAGTTCGATAAGGTGTACTTGCTCAGCGAGTTTTTCGATGACTTCTTTCCGATCCGTATGTGAATAATCCTCCTTGAGACTAGACACGCTGATAGCCGCTACCGGCATACCCTGTTGGTTATGGATGGCCATAGCCATGCAGCAGATATGCTCATAGTTTTCGCCGTTATCTATCGCGTATCCACGGGATCTTGTTTTTTGTATTTCCAAAAGCAAAGCGGGATAATCCCGCAGGGTATTGCGTGTCCGGTATTCGTAGGGGCCGTGTCCGAGCAGCGTAAAAATCTCATTATCCGAGAGTACGGATAACAGCGCTTTACCGAGCGCCGTACAATAGAGGGGCTGCATCATACCGACAGCGCCCTCGGTAAACAATTGACGCGAGGGATCCTGTTTGTCCAAGGTCAGTACATATTTGTTGTGTAAAACGCCCAACATAATTGTTTTGTTCAGAATGTTGCTTAAAACCAGTAAAGACGGTTTACAGATGTTATAAATGTTCAAGCTCCTTCGATAGGCGTTTCCCAACTCAAACACCCCAAAACCAAGACGGTAGTTTTTCGCTTCAGTATCCTCAATTTCAACATAGCTGTGTTCCAAGAGCGATTTTATAATATCGAATGTACTGGTTTTTGGAATATTCAACCGTTTTGAGATCTCCGCAAGAGAAAGAACCTTTTCCTCGGACAATAATTTCAATATTTCCAGGGCGCGGGATACCGAACGATTCATTTATTGTAAACCTCTCATTTTGTTTGCGCTTTTTGCATCGTATAATCTAACCCGGCTTACCTTATATCCGGTTTTGAGCCGCGGCGGGTGAAAATATACTCTGCTGTTCTGCTTATGCCTTCCCGTACCGTTTCGGGATCAGACGCGATAGACGCACGCACATAACGCCTGCCCGAATCGCCAAACGCGTATCCCGGAGCCGTGGCGACACGGGTATTGTTCAAGAGATCCAGCACGAACATCGTCGAATCCTCACATTCCGCGTTGATCCATATATAAAAGGCCCCTCTCGGAATAAAATAATCCACGCCACGGGCGTCTAAAAGGCGTTTGGCGGTATTAATATTTTTGCTATATACATTTACCATCGTGTGGAGCATATCACCGGGACCTTTAAGCGCTGCGAGTGCGGCGTATTGACAGACCCCCGGTACGTTTGAAACATAGGATTCCTGCATTTTTACCATTGTGGCAATCACTTCTTGAGACGCAACTGCGTAACCAATGCGCCACCCGGTCATGGCATACGTTTTGGAAAACGAGAAAATTCCGATGACCCTGCCATCCGTGTCATGACAGAGCGCCGACTGATGATGACAGTCATATACCAGCTTTTCATATACCTCATCGGATATGAGAAACAGGTCATGCGCTTTGGCAAAGGAGACCAGTTTCTCCATTACCGTTTCCGAAAATACAACGCCGAGGGGATTGGATGGCGAGTTAATGTATATTGCCTTGGTTTTCGCGGTGACAAGTCGTTCCAGTTCATCAAAATCCGGCAATGCGTCTTTAGCGGGGTCAAGTAGATAAAATTTTGATGTCAAACCACATGCGTGCGCTATCATGGCGGCGTTCGGCCAAACCGGATCCGGCAACAGAATTTCATTGCCAGGATCACAGCATACACGAAACGCGTTGGCAATGGCCTGTACACCGCCCGTGGTTACGATTACGTTATCCGTTGAAATTGAAACGGCATAGTCCGCATTGATACGGTCACGTATCGCGGTACGCAGATCTTGGATTCCCGCGCAGGGAAGGTATTTTGTGTATCCGTCATGTAACGCTTTGCGGCCGGCTTCAACGATATGTGGCGCGGTAGCAAAAAGCGGCTCACCGATTTCCATATGCAGTACATTGTCCAAAGAACGCGCCTGTTCCGCGATAGCGCGAATGCCGGATTGTTTCGCGGTTTGCGTGATTGCCGATATGGTTGGCATAAATATTCCTCCGTCTTTTATTACAACGATTTCAGGTTTAAGTGAAGCAGGCTTTTATATACCAAGATACGCCTGCATAATTTCAGGGTCATTCAGCAATTGCTGAGCGTTTCCCGACTTGATGATTTCACCGGTTCGTAACACATACGCCCGGTTTGCAATATTGAGAGCCATGTTGGCGTTTTGCTCTATCAACAATATTGTCATGCCGGACTTGTTTAACTTTTCAATGATGTTAAAGATACTTTCAACGACAAGCGGAGCGAGACCCATAGACGGTTCGTCAAGCAGCAAAAGCTGGCCTTGTGTCATAAGCGCCCTGCCTATGGCAAGCATTTGCTGTTCGCCACCGCTCAGCGTACCGGCCGGCTGGTTTGAGCGTTCCTTTAAACGGGGAAAAAGACTAAAAACATACTCAATGTTTTTATGAACGGCCTTTTCGTCCTTGCGAAGGATAGCGCCTAACGCCAGATTTTGCTGAACCGTAAGCGTAGAGAATACTCGTCGACCTTCCGGAACATGGGCAATACCCGCTTGTACGAGCTTATGTGCGGGCATTTTATTGGTTATCGCGTTTCCCAAAAATTCAATGGAGCCGCGTGTAATTTTTTCCAACCCCGAAATGGTACGCAATATGGTTGTTTTACCCGCACCATTTGCACCGATGAGGGTTACAATTTCTCCTTTGTTGATTTCAAAGGACACGCCCTTAACCGCCCTGATCATGCCGTAATATACATGGAGATCAGTTACCCTTAGCAAGTTTACCTCCGCTTCCGAGATATGCCTCAATTACCTTGGGATTGGATTGAATCTGTTGAGGGGTCCCCTCAGCGATGGTCTCACCAAAGTCAAGAACCTTAATTCGCTCGGCAATGGACATAACGAAACTCATATGATGCTCAATAAGCAAAATACTTACCTTGAATTGTTTGCGGATCTGGTCAATGAGACGAATGACCTCATCAATTTCACTTTGAACCATTCCGGCGCAGGGTTCGTCAAGCAACAACACCTTGGGCTGTGTCATCATGGCCCGGCAAATTTCAAGCTTCCGCTGTTCACCATAGGAAAGGTTGGATGCTAAAAAGTGGTATTTTTCGTCCAGGTGGAACAGTTTTAAGAGATCCATTGCCATATCCGCCATCTGCTGTTCCTCTTTGTGGAAACGCCTGGTTCGCATAAACGCCAAATAAAGGCCATACCGTTCATGAAAGATCTGGGCTATCAACAGATTTTCGATGACGGTTGTACCGCCAAAAAGGCGTATGTTTTGAAAGGTACGGGCGATTCCGTGTTTTGTCCATAAATGCGGCGGCTTGCCGACAAGGCTTTTCTTTTCAATCAGGATATCGCCGCTTGTCGGTTTATAGAGTCCGGTAAGCATGTTGAATACAGTTGTTTTACCCGCACCGTTTGGTCCGATAATCGCCACGAGTTCTTCTTTTTCCAGTGACAACGAAAACCCGCTTACGGCTTTCAATCCCCCAAAATGGATGGAAATGTTGTCAATATCCATCAACGCCATTATGATTCACCTTTCCTGATTTTGAGGAATTTAAAGGGTCGTTTCGCATGAAACAGCGGCGGATCCCCGTTTATAAGGTAGTTGTTCATACGCAGAATGGGGAATTCTTTACCGCCATAGATACCGTTTTGTCTGCGAAGCATGATAATGATCAATGCCAGGGCATAGATGACCATACGCCAATCGTCCAGGAAACGCAGTACCTCCTGCAATACGGTAAGGATACCGGCACCGAGTATGGAACCACTGATGCTGCCTGTTCCGCCTGCGTACATAAACACCAGGTAATCAATTGATTTTGTATATTTGAATTGTTCCGGTTGAATAAACATGGTAATGTGCGCGAACAGCCCTCCGGCAATACCGGCAAAAAAGGCGGCGACAACAAATGCCTGTGTTTTGTATCGTGTCAAATTGATACCCATTGCGCTTGCGGCAACCTCATTCTCACGAATGGCGATTGAAGCACGGCCGTGAATAGAATACACATAGTTCCGGATCAGCAGACAGATTATAACGGTGATCGCAAAAACAATGAACACCGTACTGTATCGTGGAATTCCTATCATGCCCCGTGCGCCGCCCACATATTGGATGAGGTTGAAAATAGAACGGATAATCTCTCCGGCTCCCAGGGTTACAATGGCAAGATAATCACCCTTGATATTGAGAGAGGGAAGACCGATCAGAAAACCGACAAATCCCGCGACAAGGCCGCCAACCACGAGGGTTGTGAGAAAAAACGGTATACTGGCAAAACCGGGCCATGAAGACGTGCGGAAAAAGAGCGTTGTGAGCGTAGCGGAAACATACGCGCCAATCGCCATAAAACCGGCATGCCCGATTGAAAACTGCCCGGTAAAGCCGTTCACGAGATTCAGGCTGCTGGTCATGATAATATTCACACACGCAAGCATGATAACCTGTTCATGGTAAGAATTGAGAATACGCAGGCGTTTAAGCAGTACAAGGAGAAGATAGGCAAAAGCCGCGCCAATAATGAACAATCCTGATTGGTTTTGCAATTTATTCTTCGTTTTGAACCAATTCAAAGCTTTAACCTAAACCTTTTCAACCGTTGTATTTCCAAGGAGACCCGCGGGTTTAAAAATCAGTACCAGAATCAATATGATAAACGCCACCATATAGCCGATACTTGAATTCACCGCGGAAGCGAGGACCTCGATCGCACCCAGGACAATGCCGCCAAACATCGCGCCGCGGATATCCCCGATGCCGCCGAAAACAGCCGCGATAAACGCTTTGGTTCCCAGCCAGGTACCCATATACACATCAATAAGCGGATACATCATGGAATAGAGTATTCCCGTCACGGCCGCCAAAACGGCGCCGATAAAAAACGTAATGGAGATAATCCGGTTCACGTTGATGCCCATCAGGGCGGCTGCATCCTTGTCCAGGCTGACGGCACGCATTTGCCAGCCAATTTTCGTTTTGCCAATCAGGAAGTTCATCCCAAGCATAAGTACAATCGTTACACAGATTACAATCAAAGAAAGATTGTTGACACTGATCGGGCCCAATGAATGAACTTTGCTCGTTATGAACACTGGAAAACCGCGCGGCGTTGGGCCGATGAATTTAAGGGAACGAAACAGGTTTTCGATGAAAAGCGAGACCCCTATCGCGGTTATGAGTGCGGAAAGCCGTGGTTTACTCCGCAATGGTTTATACGCGACACGTTCAACACTCACGCTGACCAGTCCGGTAATAATGCAGGCGAGCAATAACGCACACGTTACATATAACGGAGAATTGGCGTACATCGCACCAAGGGTAAGGCCAAAGTACGAGGCGAATGCTCCTATCATCAGAAAATCACCATGCACAAAATTGATCATGCCTACAATGCCATAGACCATTGTATATCCGATAGCGAGTAACGCGTACACACTGCCAAGCTGTATACCGTAAATAAGCAACTGTATAATATGTATCATCAAGACCTCATATGCGTAAAACTATTACCCAAAAGCCTTTACAAAAGGGGAAAGGACGGTTTTGCTTCCATGCTTTCCCCTTTTCCGGTACGCTGCTCCTTGTCAAGGATTGACGGTTGTTACATATGAACGTTGGCCCTGCGCGTTATAGCGGATGATCTGCGCAGACTTGGTCGGGTTGCGGTTTTCATCAAACGAGAAGTTGCCGCTTGGGGTCTGCAAATTTTTGATTGCCGCCATTGCGTTTCGAATTCCATCGGGGGTTACTTCAGCAGCGTTTTGAATCGCGTTGTATACGATCATGGCGGATTCCCAGGAGAGAACGACATTGGAGTTCGGCTGTATACCGGTAGCGTCAAAATACATTTTGGAAAATTCCTGTGCCTGGGGGTCCGCGCTGTCTGCGGAGAATGCGGCAACGTATTGTACCCCGTCAATCGCTGGTCCGGCGATGGTAACAACTTCACTTATGTCGAAAGAGTCGCCGCCGACGATGGGCAGGGTGATATTCATCTGGCGGATTTGCTGTACCTGTAAGGGCAGCTCGACGTATAAATTGGGCAGAAAAATCACGTCGGCATCCGAGGATTTGATGGCGGAAAGCTGTACGCTGTAATCCTTGACTTCAGAACCGGTATATTCCTCCACCCGAACGACGGCGCCGCCCAGGGCCTTAAAGTTTTCGCTAAAGGACCGCTGCAGACCGGTAGGGTAGTCGTCCGCGTTGTTGTACAGAATGGCGGCCCTGCGGGCGTTGAGATTTTCATAGGCATATTTAGCGGCAACCTTACCCTGGAAAGGATCGATAAAGCACGCGCGGAAGATATAGTTACCTACCTGCGTAACTTTTTCATTTGTCGGAAACGTACCGATTTGGGGAATCTTCGCACTCTGAGCGACGGGTGCGGCGGCCAGCATGGTTTTGCTCGCATCGGGGCCGATGATAGCCGCGACTTTATGTTCGTCAATCAACCTTCGGTTGACTGTTGCCGCGACCTCGGGTCTGTTTTCGTTATCTTCGACAATAAACTGGATTTCATAGGTTTTTCCGGAAGCCTTGTGGGTTACTTTGTTGTCTATCGATTTGGCGAAGAGTTCTATCGGCTGAGTAATCATTTTACCGGCTGCCGCACCGTCTCCGGAAACCGACGCGGATACGCCGATCCTGATGACATTCTCATTCGATGTTCCACCTGTAACGCCCTGGCGCGAACATGCCATTAACACAAGAACAAAACACGCTCCAAAGAAAATCGCAGAATACTTTTTCATGATTTCTAATTCCTCCTCATTTGTTTGATTTACATTTGGTATTACGGGAATAAAAATTCGAAGTACACACAGGAGAACACCTTTAATGTTCGGATATGCGAACAACGTTCTAAATATCCGTATGACAATGATTATATCACCGATAGATCTGAATTTGTCAACTCTTTTTTAATAAAATGTCAACGTTCAATAGAAATGTCACCTATTTCCGTTCAATAGAAATGTCACCTATTTCCGTTCAATAGAAATGTCACATCAGGCGACAGCGGACACAGGCTGGTTTGCCTCCTTTTTGGGTAGTAGTTCTTTAATCTTAAGCGGTATGTCATATGTATTGCCCAAATTAACCGATGGACCTATAATGCGGCAAAAGGAGCGGTCGGATGGAAATGAATGGAAAAACAGCGGTAATTACCGGAGGCGCGGGGGGAATCGGCGGCGAAACGGCGCGCCTGTTCGCAAAACGGGGCGCAAAGAAGGTATGGCTGGTGGATATAGATGATCCCCATGGAGAGAAGTTGGCCGGGGATCTGCGTGAATTCTGTGAGTGCGAATACCGTCATGTGGACGTGACCGACGAAAAAGAGGTAACGGTTTTTTTTGGGGAGCTTGGTTCTTCCCTGGACGTGATGTTTAACTGCGCCGGGATTACCAGTGTGAAAGGCCTCATGGAAACCGACGAGACGCTTTGGAACCGCATTATGGGAGTAAATGTGACCAGCGCTTTTTTATTCTCCAGGGAGGCGATGCGTTTAATGATCGCCCAAAAGACAGGACGTATCATTAATGTTTCCTCCATTTCCGCCTATGTGGGCGGTATCCGTACCAGTCCGGCGTACGCCGCGTCCAAAGCGGCCATTATTGGTTTAACCCGAGCCCTGGCGAAATACGGCGCTCCTCACAAAGTGACGGTAAACGCGGTTGTCCCCGGCCTGGTCGATACCAACATGACCCGGGCAGATGATTTTGTGTATTCCTCCGACGAGGTGCCCCTGGGGTATGTGGCCAAAGCCTCGGATATAGCCCAGGCGGTGTTGTTTCTTGCTTCCGGTCAAGGCGCCTATATCACGGGACAATGCCTCAATATTAACGGCGGCATGTATTTCGCCTGAGCTGGCGGCCGTGTTCTGACAAATACGGATTGTGTAGAGCCTTTATTTAACCGGCAAAGGTTTACTCTTATAGTTTGACCAAATCAACGAACGGATAGTGCCAAAGTCCACAGCTGCGTAGCTGCCAACGTTGCCGGTGATACTGTAATGCACATGTGCCCGGAGGATATAACAGGCGCACACAGAAGAAAGGTGAAGGCGGGTGTCCGTGGAAACGGTACGAACTTGCTTTGTGCCGTTTCCATGGACAGGCCCCGCCAGTTTCGTTTTTGTGCGCCTGTTCAAGGCACGGGCACATGCGCCTCGAAAAGCGGCGATGCGGACTAAAGCTGTCATTTTGATGTTTGATTTTGTCAGGACACTACTTTACCTTTTTTATCATCCCAAGGAATTCGGAACCGCTTACCGTTCCGGCCCCGTTAAAGTTTCTGCCGTCTATGAGCGCCATAAATTCCCGTTCCACACAGCCGAGTATCGAATCAAAAAAGATTGAATCCCTGGGGAGATCCGGTATGGGGCTTCTGCCGGGATAGCGGTAGGAATAGCGGGTAAGGATGCTTCTGTCTCCGCGGTTTTCCGCCAAAAGCCGCCACAGGTACCACGCGGCGCCCGCGCGGAGAACCGGATCCCGCAGGGCCGTCTTGCTCGGCAGGCCGTCATAGGCCGAAACGACGTTTATTTCCTGGGTCGGCGGGATAACGGAGGTTTCGTAGAGCCGCCTGAAAAGATCGCCTGTCGCCCAGGATCGTCCGGCGGTTATGAAGCGGAGCAGCTCGCTCTCCGCGATGCTCAGCTCCAAAACGTCTTCCCAGCTTATTTCGCTTTTAAGGGCTATTTCGGCGCTTTTTCCGCCCGTCCCTTCGAGGTTCCGCAGTGTCCACGCCTTTTCCCGCAGGGTTCCGTAGGTTTCCGCATAAACGGCGGAAAGCTGGGGAAAGGCCGTGTCGAAGGCCGCCACGGCTTCGCGGTAGTAGTTTTGTTCCAGGGAACCAAGGGCAAGCTCTATGTGAAACTCCCCGCTTTTTCCAAAGAAACTTCCTCCCGCGGCTTCGGCAATCGCCGCCTCGGCAAGGCTTGCGCGGACGGACGGATCGCGTTCCATTCTGATGGAAAGCACCCGCGCTTCGGTGTTTCCGGGGCTTAGTGATTCAGATTTTTTCAGGGCGGCCTCGGCTTCCCTCTGTTTTCCTTCAAGCAGAAACAGCCTACCCGACCAGGCGGAAAGCCGGCCTTCAAAATTTCTGTCTTTAACGCTGCTTTTTTCAAGGCTCGTGACTTTCGCCCTGGCCTGTTCCATGGCGGTTCTGCGTTCCGTTCCGGTTTTGGCGTCAATCGAAACGATCGCGCTTTCAAGTTCCGCGATCGCGGCAAGGTCTCCCTCGGACGAGTAGAGACGGTCGGTCTGCATCGACTGGCATCCGAAAAGAAAGATCGCCGCGGCGGTCACACAAAACCACACGTATTTTTTTACGCCGGAAAAAAGGCAAGCCTCGAACCGCTTTGTTTGTTTCATTTGAATTTCCACCTGTAGAGTTTGTTGTCCAGCCGGCGCCGATACATTCCACACTGCCGTCCCCGTCGAAATCGCCAAAAACAGGCTTTCCCCATACGGGCAGGGGGAACCCTTCAAGGGTGTTGAGGGATCTGGAGAATCCGTAAAGGGCGTTGCCTTCGCCGGTAATAAAAACTTCCGGGGTTCCGTCCCCGTCTACGTCGAAGGTTTCGATAAACCCATTTTCCTTTACTTTGAGGCCGCTTACGCGCTGCTCAACGGCGGCGCCGTACATATCCACCTGGTACAGGATACCTTCTTCAGAGACAAGCCAGAGAAAGGTTCCGTCCCATACCGGCTGGAGGAAAAAGACCCCGTCAAGCTGGATCGGGAAACCTGGAATGACCGAGCCGTCTTCCCCGTATACGTTCAGTTCTCCGGCCATTGTAACAAATCCCATCATAAAATTCCCCGATGCCTGGTTTCCGCCGGCCTTAAACAGAAGCGGGCTTCCATAGGCGATGTTGGGGGCAAACACCGGCCAGCCCGGCAGGGCTTCGCCGTCAAGGCGCGTTACGTACAGTTCGCCGAGGAAGCTTTTCGGATAAAACGCCATAAGAGATTCCTGGGGCGTTCTTCCTGTATTTTCCATAAACATTGGGGCCGAAAGAACCGTTGCGGAGTATTCGGGGCCGATACGGTTAAGCTCTCCCTTGGCGTCCATCGAATAAAGTACGCCTTTTTCCCCATCCTCGGCGGCAAGGTACAGTTTTCCGCCCCAGGCCGCCGGCGCCGCGGAAGGCTTGATTCCGGTTATTACCGGGAACGGCGGGGAAGCTTCCATGTTTCCGTTTACCAGTGTCACAAGACCCCGGGAGCTTAGCACCCAGGCGGCGCTTTCGCCCAATGATCTCGGACGCGGCCCTTCCGCCGGAATGACCCATACGGAATCCTCTCCCTTAAGCTCGTATACGGCGTGATCCGCGGGATTTACCGCCAGCGCGGAATTACCCCGTGTAAGCAGGACGCGGCTTTCGGTTCCCGCGGCGTTTGTCACCGTGTAGACCTGGCTGCCGATTCTTCCGCCAAGGCTTATCGGATAGCCAGGAACAGGCTCTACTCCCTTCCCCGCGCCGGGTACAATCGAAAGAGAGAACCCAAGAACGCTGTCTTTGACGGACACTCTTAAAAGGCCCTGCCGGTAAAGCCTTAACAGGGACGCGGCGGGACTTCCGCCCTTGAGGAAAAACGGAAGGGATCGGTCCAGGGAATAAAAAAGCGACAGGGCCGCGTTGTCGTCTCCAACGGCGGTCAAGGTTCTCCAGATTTCGGTTCTGGGAAGAATGTTGTTTTGCCTGACTGAATTTACCGCGGCAAGCAGGTTTTCAGGAGATTCGGAAACCAGGAGCCAGCCTTCGTGAACCGTATAGTAGGGGGTGGGGATGTTTATTTCCATAAAGCGGAGTATCGCGTCAATAAACGAAGGGAGCCGTATCTGGGGAATCCGGTTTCCGTCAAGGACAAACCGCGTGTCTTCGTCAAGAAAAAGCGTCGAAAAAGCCTTGTCGAAAACCTCCTGGCGTTTCGCCTCGTTTCCGATTTTGACGGCAAAAATGGGCGACGGCCGTTCTTCAAGGCCGAATACGGCAAATTCAGAGGCTGTCCAGGAATAAAGCAGATCGTCGAGACTTAAGCCCAAAAGCATACGGGAAGCCTTGTCGGCGGTATCAAGGGAATTTTGCAACGAGGCGCCGGTTACCACGGACAGGACGCCGAGAAGCTCTTCAAAGCTTCCCGCGGAAAGACCCGTACAGTATTGGGTCGTATCAGGCAGGATCGCCATAAGCGACGGCGGAACGGAATTTTTTTCCAGTATCCGCGTAAAGGCTTCGTTGCCGGTTTCAACGGGAACGGTAAGGGAAATGTCGAGCCTGCTCCGTTCCACGATAAGCCCCAGTTCCAGAAAAGGCGGAAAATTCAATTCCCTTATGGCACTGGTCAACAGAGGGTTGTTTTCACCAAGCGTCGAGACGACGGTTTTTGAAGACAACAGCAGGGAAAGATCGTTCTTCTTTCCCACGATGGATTTTCCCGGCGAATATTCGGCGCCATCGGACTGGAAAACCGCGCCGAAAAGCTTTTCATTATTGGAAAAAATCATCAGGTTCCGTTTGGGAGCGATGTAGAATACGCTGTTTCCGGAACGGTACTCAAAGCGCGACAGGTTCCCCTGGACATAGTACAGATCCGGCGCGTTGAGGCGGGGGGCGATAAACGGCATAAGCCGGAGCAGCGGGGCGAGGAAACCCGAATCCCAGGCGGCGATAAAGCTTCCATTGGTGTCTACAAGCGCCGCGGAAAGCCGGCCCTGCAGGGCAAAACGCGCCCAGCGGTTTTGCAGCAGCCCGCTGTTTTTAAGCTGATTCAGGACCGGCGTAAGGGAGACCAGCGCGGGGTTCGACATAATGGCCGGAAGCGATTCGTGATCCAGTACCTTTTCCGCAAGGCCGGCCGGATTTTGGACAACGGCGTAAGCGGCAAAATTGTCGGGAATTACCGATCCCGGCGCTATCCTGGTAAGGAAAAACACCAGCTCGGTTACCAGAAACAAAAACAGTACAAAAAGTACAACGAACCGGAAAAAACGGAAAAGCAGCGGCATTTTACGTTTTTTCGGCTTTTTTTCTTTTCCGGGGCTTTCCTCTGTTCCGGAAACGTTTTTTTTAATCCCTGTCGCAGGGCTGGGTTCCGTTAGCGGCAAAACTCCGGGTTCCTGGTTACTATCATCTGACATGCGCATACCTCCACCGGGATTAACCGGAAGGATAATTATAGGTCATTGTTAACAAGAATCCGGCGAAAGTCAAGTTAGCGGACATGCGCCGGCAATTCAAAGTTTAACTATTTCGAAAATCCAAAAGACGCCTAAAAAATTTATCGGGGGGCGGGGCAAAACATGGGGCCCCTTCCCCATATTTTGCCGGCAGACACCCCGCGCTGACTTTTATGAGCGTCTTTTGCCTTATCGTGAACTTTGAATTGCCGCTAAAAGGGGAGAGAGTACAAGGTAAAAATGGTCAAATTGTCATTGGGTATTGGGTGATAGCGGAGAGGAATTCAACAATTTGACCATTTTTTGGTTGAATCTTTTCATTACCGTTACTTTTCGCTTAAATTGTTGACCCCGTCCCAGCCGTCCGGGGGAGGAACGGCCGTATAAGATCGGCACTTTTCCACGTAGAGCCGCGCCGCGCCGTCCTTTTCGTTTTTTGCCACGATGGAACCAAAGATTTCTTCCGCCGCCCTGAATTGCCGTTTTTCGTACAGGGCCAGGGCCTCTTCCCAGCTTTTTATCGCTTCTCCGCCGGTATCGTCCCGCAAACCCAGAAGCTCGTAGAGCCGTACCGGTTCGTTGATGCCCACCACCCGGACCCGGTCAAGACTCCGGCAGATAAATTCATTTCCTATCTCGTTTTTGGTGTATTCGCTTATCAAAATACCCCCCGTGTGGTACTGCTTGTTGACACCTTCAAGCCGGGCGGCAAGGTTCACCGCGTTTCCCATGATCGTGTAGTTCATTTTATTGGAGGTTCCCATATTGCCCACGACCATTTCACCGGTGTTTATCCCAATCCTGGTGTACAGGGGTAAAGGACTTAAACGATCCGCCGTAACGATCCGGTTTAGTTCCGCTTCCGCCTTTTTTATCCCGATGGCGCTGCGGCAGGCCAGGGCCGCATGATTTTCCCGGTGTACCGGCGCGCCGAAAAACGCGATAATCGCGTCCCCTTCGTATTTGTCGATGGTTCCCATGTTTTCCATGATGATATCGCTCATCGCCGTAAGGTAGCGGTTCAAAAGCAGAACCAACTGTTCCGGGTCAAGCTGTTCCGAAATCGTTGAAAAACCCTGGATGTCCGTAAAGATCGCGCTTATCCGCCGCTTGCTTCCCCCCAGCTGCAGCAACGAGGGATTTGCCACCAGTTCCGCCACCACCTCTTTGGAAACATAGGTTGAAAGGGCCTTGTTGATAAACTGTTTTTCCTTTTCCGAGACCAGGTAGGAGACCAGCTCGCGGACTATGACCGCGGTGACGGCGGAAAGAACAGGCCCCAGGGGACCGATGAAAACGCCCGTGTAACGAAAAACGACAAAACAAAATGTCCCGAAAAGGACCGCGCCGCCGATGCCGGCGCCGGTACGGGGGACGGGTTTAAGACCGCCGAGAATTAACATAAGAAAGAGCGGAAGAACAAAACACAGCGCCGCGCTCCACAGGGGATGAAGCGGACTGATAAACGATTCCCGCAGAATTGTGTCCAGCACTACCGCGTGGGTACCGACGTTGACATATTCGCCGTAAAACGGATTCACGCCAATGTCGGTGGTTCCCGTATCGACCCTGCCTATAATACAGAACTTTCCCGCGAAACGATCCCGAAACAGCGCCTGAAGTTCCAGGTACCGTTCCACAGCCGTGTCAAGATAACCGGTCAACTGGACGATATAATCCGCTTCGTCCCGGATAAGTTCGGCGTCTTCCGGGTAGTCCCGTTCCAGTGTTTCCGCCAGGGCCGGGATCTTCGTTCCGATTTCAAATTCCGAAAGGGATTGGGCCAGGGTCACAGCTTCGGTACGGAGGGCGATGCGGCGGTCAAACGCTTCTTCGGATTGCTCGGCCAGGGCCTGACCCAGCGCTTCCCGTGATTCCCGCAAAAGCAGGCCGCTTTGGTATATAAGACCGGTGACCGGAGAAAGGCTTTCGTCAAACCGGCTAAAGAAAGAAAAGGCCGACGTTTCCAGCGCCGCCAGGTACTGTTCCGTTTGGGATTCAAGTTCTTCCAGCCGGGAAAAATCCGCGAACGACATGTGGAGAAAACTGTCTTTGTAATCGGTCTTCGGCCAGTCCAGCATCATCCGGCCTTTTGTGTCCAGGGGGATGGCGATGTCACGGGCCGGAACAGAGGGCGGGGCCGCGTCAGCGGATACGGGAAGCCGGACGTTTTTAAGGATAAGCCGCCGTTTTTCAAGGCGGATTTCTGGATATCCAAGGTATTCCATCAGGGGCGCGAAGGCAAGTTGAAGGTAAAAGTGATCGTGTATCTTTTGGGCAAGGAATATACGACGCCTGACTCCGTCTTCGTCGATGTATACGTTGGTAAAGCCCGCGCCCCGGACGGCTTCGGCAAACAGGGGAAGGGCCGGGAGGACATCCACAAAATCATCCACGTGGGCGCCCGGCGCGGCGTCCACCGGATATGAAAATTTTTCTTCCGCCAGCGGCCGCCGTTCCGCCTGTTCCCCGCTCAGGGGCTGGGATTGCAGATTGAGCGTCGCCCAGGTATGGCCGAACAGGGCCGAAGCCCGCGCCAGGTACACGTCGTTGTCACGCGCTATGCCGGAGGCTTTTTGAAAAAGATCGTCCCCGCCGGAGCGGATAAGGGCGAGCAGTTCTTCCCCGTAACGCGCCGTCTCGGCCCGGCCGATCCTGCCGGCGCGAATCGCCTCCAGAAGATCGGCGACATTGCCGCCGATTTCCGAAAACGTTTTTTCAAAATCCGCGGGGAAATCCCGGTTAAAATAGATCTCGTCTATTCCCCCCGGCCCCTTGTCGATAAACTCGATATCCAGTACGGCCGCCGCCGTTCCGTATTCCTTGAGCCTGAGAAACCCGTCGGCGATGATCGACCGGGGCCAGGGATAGACCCCGTTATACGCGATTGCCTCGTCGTCCACGTCGAGGAATACCACGTTGTCAACACGTTCCCGATCGGGCCTTCCCCGGAGAAAAAAATCGTAGACCCGGTCTTCCAGCGGGCCGAGCGTTCCCGATGCGTAGAGCAGGGCGAAAAAAGCCCCCGCGGCCAACCCGGTTAAAACGTTTTTTGGTAACGGCATGAAGGGCGCTCCTTTGCGCAAAAACTATTTTTCAATGTGGACAAATTCGGTGGTCTCGGCTAATTCTTTCCTGACCAGTTGACCGATAATTTCCGCCGGGCTTTTGTGGGCGGCTTCCGCCTTCCTTCTTCGCCCTATTTTTTCTAATTGACCGCCAAGCGGTCTACCTTTCGCGGTCGAATTCCTGGCTTGACATCAGTTCCTGCTTCCAGCCGGGCTCAGGTTTCCGGGGCCTAAATTCAACCGCAAAGTCGCAGAAGGCGAATAAGTCGAAGAAAAAATATTCATGCTCTTTCTTTCTCCCTTCCTTCCTCGCCTTTTTCGCCTTTGTGGTTCTATTCTCTTCGCCGTTGCAGTTAAGAATATTTAACCGCTAAGTCGCAGAAGGCGAATAAATCGAAGAAAAAATTATCCATGCTCTTCTTTCTTTCTTCTCCTTCGCGGTTACTATTTTATTTGTTAAGTAAACGCCGGTGTCCCTGCGCCTATTTTAACGCCCAGACAAGGCTCCCGCTAAGGAGCGCCGTTGCCGGAAGGGCTATCAGCGTAAAAGTCTTC
>JAIROH010000012.1 GCA_031257595.1 Treponema sp.
GCGGCCCGCTCCGCAATGGTAAACCGGTCAAGGAAGTACACATCCGGCGCGGTACCTCCGCGTATAGAGGTGGCAAGTTTGGTTATTTCCGTTTCGCTTCCGGGAACGCTGACAATTTCCACCGGCACGGCGGGATTGGTCGCGTTGTATGCGGCGACAATTTGCCTCAACACCTCAAGATCGTTGGCGGTGTGCGATGTCCAGAACACCACTTTTTCCCCTGAAGTCACCCCGGCCCCCCCGGCCCCGGCCCCACCGGCCTGCTGGCCGGGTCCGGCAAATACGGCGGCGCTTACCAGAATGAGTACCACGCTTACAATTGCTGCAATTTTCTTCATCCTAATCCTCCTGATATTAAAATATAAGTCACCTGAGGCTGTTCCAAAACTTCAGTTCTTGAAACAAACTCAAAAAAAGTATGCGCGCCCTTTCCGTATTTGTCAAGAAGAAAAAAATGGATGGCACAGCAATTTTACTTTTATACAACTTACGGTAAAACCGTGGAAAACCAGCATGGAAGCGGCGTTTTTTTATTGGACGGGAGGCGATTTAACCCATGAATTTGCCGATACGATAAGAATTCTGATCATATTCGGAAGAAAGGACGAATTCTACAACGCTTTACGTATATTCTCTGGGTATTTGAATTCCAAAAGCCAGGATGATTTTTCGCTATTTGTTATTTTTCCTGCCAGAGGCGGCTAAAAGTAAAATTGTTGGCAAAAAACGGACGGACGATTGCGATTGCAGAGATCTGAGTATATACTAAACCCTGGAGGTGCCTATGATCCGTATGAATGAAAGCCATGCGCAGCTGGAAGTGCTTGAAGATTATGTACAAGGGGAACATTCCGGCTCCCTTTTTAACCGCGTGTATGCCGAACTCCGTTTTTTGGCATCCCTTTCCGATTCAAGGGGAGGGGCGTATGACGATCTTGTCAAAAACGCCGCCGTCCTGCTTGCCGGGGACATAGCGAAAACCGGCGGCGTTTCCGCGGAGGCGGCGGCCCGGACCGAAGCGTCCCTTACATCCCTTGCGGATGAGGCAAAAAGCTTTGAATTTCTCTGCGCCGCCCACGCCCACATAGACATGAACTGGATGTGGGGCTACCACGAAACGGTTTCCGTCACCCTTGCCACCATGCGTACCATGCTGGACATGATGGAAGAATTCGGGGGGTTCACCTTTTCCCAGTCCCAGGCTTCCGTGTACCGTATCGTAGAGCAATTCGCCCCCGAAATGTTCGCCGAAATACAGCGGCGGGTACGTGAAAAGAGATGGGAAATCACCGCGTCTACCTGGACCGAATGCGACAAGAACATGTCCTCGGGGGAAAGCCTTACCCGCCACATCCTCTACACCAAGGAATACATGAAGGAAAAATTCGGCATAGCTCCCGATGATCTTGCAATAGACTTTGAACCGGATACATTCGGCCACAGCCGCAATATCCCCGAGATCCTTGATTCAGGCGGCGTGCGTTATTACTACCACTGTCGGGGGCAGGTAGGCGAAAAGGTACTGTACCGCTGGAAAGCGCCCTCCGGAAAAACCGTCATCGTGTATACGGAACCGTTCTGGTACAATGCCGATATAGACAGTTTCACCGCGGATTACGCGCCGGAACTTGCCCGCCTTACCGGAAGCAAAAAGCTACTCAAGGTTTACGGCGTGGGAAACCACGGCGGCGGCCCTACGCGGCGCGATATTAACCGGCTTATCGAAATGAACTCATGGCCCCTCTACCCGAAATTTACCTTCGGCCACCTCCGCAGCTATTTCGATTCGATAGCCTGCCTTGAGGGAACGCTTCCCCTGCTTGACGACGAAATCAACTTCATCTGCGACGGCTGTTACACAACGCAGACAAGGATCAAGGCGGGAAACCGCAAGGCGGAACGGCTCATGAAGGAAGCGGAATTCTACGCAAGCGCATCAATGATTACATTGGGAAAGGAATACCCCGCTTCCCTTTTAAAAGGCGCATGGCGCAATATCCTCTTTAACCAGTTCCACGATATCATCCCCGGATCGGGAGTTGCCGAAACAAGGGAATACGCTTCGGGCCTTTACCAGGAAGTTTTTGCCGCGGCGGAATCGGTGAGAACCCTGGCCCTTGAAGAAACAGCCTCAAGCATTGACACGGAGGCGCTGGCAGGCGGCGGGGCGGCTGCGGAATCATGGGAATCCGCTAAGGCAAATTCACGCGGCGAGGGCGCCGGCACCGGATACGGACAGACGGGACGGGGCGCGGGCAAAAAACGGGCGTACCATATTTTCAATCCCCTGCCTTTTAAGCGCCGTGAAATTGTCCCCATAACCGTGTGGGATTACGAGGGAAACATCAGGGAAATCGCCCTGCGAAATCAAGAGGGAAAAACAATAGACATTCAGAACGGGGAAAGCGGCAACTACTGGGGCCACCATTTCGACACGGTCTTTGCCGATGTGCAAGCGCCGGCGTCAGGGTATACTACCGTGATCATTGAAGAAAAAAAGAACTATGAGCCGCACTTCATCTTCATCAACGACATGCGAGTTCAAAAACCGGATCAATTCATTCTGGAAAACGAACACATAAAGGCGGCGCTTAATCCGCGGAACGGCGGCATCGCTTCGTTTATCGACAAGGCTAGCGGCGCCGATCTTGCCGCGGGGGAACACTTCGGGATTTTCCGCCTGGCCCACGAAAGCGTTTACAAGGGCATTACCAACTGGCATCCGGGCATGTCGGCATGGTTCGCCGGCAGGTTCAAGGAGATTGCCGAAATAACGGATAACATCGAAATCATTCCCGTTATATACGGTTCCCGCCATAAAGACGATCTCTACGGGCATACCGATGCGGCAGCCTTTGAGCGGAAGAAACTGAGAAGCGCCTTCATCCTCCGTGCGCATTTCGGCAGCGCCTCATCTTTTGAAGCCGTCGTCTCGCTTGACGCGGGATCGAAACGCCTCCGCTACGATCTTGAATGCGACTGGCGTGAATTCGGTTCTGATGAAAAGGGAGGGGCGCCCAATCTGCATTTTTACCTTCCCCTTAATTATACGCCCCGTTTCCGTTTCGACATTCCTTTCGGCGTTACCGAAAGAAAGAGCGTGGACATGGATCTTCCCGGGGAAAGTTTTGTGCTTGCCGAAAACAGCGCGGGGCCCGTATCGCTTGCCCTTCTTTCCATGGACACATACGGTTTCCGCTGCCTTGACAACAGTATAAGCCTGACGCTGATCCGCGGATCTTACGATCCCGATCCTGCGCCTGAAGCAGGGCGGCACCGCATATCTTTCGCACTAGTTCCTTCCGTGTACGGAGGGGAGGAGATCGTCCGCGAAAGTCTCTCATACCGCCATCCTTTCACCGTTATTTCCGGCAGAATACACGCCGGTTCCCTGCCGGCCGAGGGGAGCCTTTTTTCCCTTGAAGAGGGAAGCGCGGTGGTTTCCGCGATCAAGCGGCCGGAAGCCGGAGGAAAACGTCTTTTGCTGCGCGTCTACGAAACCGCAGGAAAAAATTCAAAGGCCGTTTTCAAATTGGGCTTTAAGGCAACGTCCGCGTATTTAACCGACGCGACGGAAACAAAATGTACCGGGGAAGCGCTGCTTGAGGGCGGAAAACTTTCCTTCGATGTCCCGCCTTTCAGCGTAAGGGCGGTCATACTGGAATTGGAGTAAACTGTTATGGCAAAGAACCTTATACATCTTGTCGGTAATGCGCATATTGATGTGCTCTGGCTCTGGAAATGGGAAGAAGGGCTGCAGGAAATACGCGCCACCTTTGCATCGGCCCTTGACCGCATCAGGGAACATGAGGGCTTTATTTTTACCTGCGCCTGCGCCTACTACTACAGCATAGTGGAAAAGACCGATCCCGCCCTGTTCGAAAGAATACGACAGGCGGTAAGCGAAGGACGATGGCGCATCACTGGGGGATGGTGGCTTCAGCCTGACTGCAATGCCCCTTCCGGCGAATCCTTTGTACGGCAGGGCCTTTACGGCCAGAGGTACTTTAGGGAAAAGTTCGGCAAAACGGCGGCGGTCGGTTACAACATTGATTCCTTTGGGCACAACGGGAACCTTCCGCAGATACTGGACAAATCGGGACTCGCCTCCTACGTGTTCATGAGACCGGGGAAAAAAGAAAAGGATCTTCCTTCACATCTTTTTACCTGGGAAGGAATTGACGGCTCCCGCGTCGCGGCGTACCGCGTTCCGCCTGAATACACCAACGGCTGCGAATGGGGAAGCGGACTTGAGGAAAAAATCCCCTTCTTCCGCAGCCTTACGGAGAAAGAAAGCATCCCCCTCATGTGCTTCTACGGCGTTGGAAACCACGGCGGAGGGCCGACAAAAGAAAACCTCGCCATCCTTGACCGTTTCAGAAAAGACGACGATGCCATCGTATACAGCGATCCTGAACGCTACTTCAGCGAAGCGGATCTGTCCGCGCGTCCTGTTATCAAAGACGAACTCCAGTACCATGCCATAGGCTGCTACAGTTCCATGAGCCGCCTTAAAAAGGCAAACAACAAAACCGAAAATCTTCTCCTTCAGGCGGAAAAAATGCAGGCGGTTTTGGGGCGGGATTGCGGTGAAACGGCGCCGGGCGAATACGAAACGTCCCTCAGGGAAGGATGGAAAAAAATTCTGGTGAATCAGTTTCACGATTCCCTCGGCGGCTGTTCCATTCCCGATGCGTATCCCAAAATTTTCAACGCATACGGATGGGGACAGGAAACGGCTTCCGAAATTACGACGACGCTGCTGCACCGCCTTGCATCGCAGGTTGACGCCGGCGCTACGGCCGCAGTTGTATGGAATCCCCATCCCTGGGAAAGCGTACAGTGCATTGAAATAAACGGGATAAGCGACGCCGTTCACGATATATACGGAAACGAAATTCCCTTTGAACTTGTGCCCACAAACGCCGTTGCTTCTTCCTACACGCACTCCGCGCGATTCAACGCAGTCCTCCCTCCCCTGGGATATACCGTATTCAGCCTGACCAATCACCGGAACGGAATGGACATAGGCGATCTTACAAGCGTCCTTTACGCCAGAACCGTTTCATCACTTTCATCGCCGCCGCTCAAGCTGAACATAGACCGCGATACGGGGTACATCAATTCCATTTTTGACGGCGAAGAAAACATCGAGTATCTTTCCCCCGAAGGAATAGTTCCCGAAATTATCGACGACAATTCCGACACCTGGACGCATGCGCTTTCATCGTATAAAGGCTCACGGGAAAAAATGAAGGCGGCGTCATGGACAATGATCTCGCAGGGAAAAGTTACCGAAGAATACGAGATTGCATACAGGCTTTTCGACAGCACGGTGATCATGCGGGTAATCGTCAATGGGGCGCTTAAAACCGTCGACATTAAACTCCGCGTTATCTGGAACGAAAAGCACCGGCTTCTCAAACTGCGCATCCCTTCGGCGTTCAGCAATAGCGTCTTCATTTCCGAAATTCCCTACGGTTCCATTGAACGCGCCGCAGACGGAACGGAATGGCCCCTGCAGAGGTGGGCGGCCCTTTCCGAATGCGGAAAGACAGGGCCTTCCCTTGCCGTGCTTAACGACGGGATCTACAGCTGCAGCGCAGAAACAAACGCGCTGTGCCTCACCCTCCTCCGCAGCCCCATTTACGCCCACCATGAACCCATGCGCCCGCGCGCCGATATGGCGCAGCGTTATGTGGATCAGGGGGAACATGAGTACCATATACGGCTTGCCCTTTACGGGGAAAAACCGCCCTGCTCGGAATATACCCGCCGTGCCCTTGAACTCAACCAGGCGCCGCTTTACGTCGTCGAGTCTATTCACAAGGGCGTTCTGCCCCGGGAAAAGAGCTATTGCAGGGTGGAGGGCGGTTCCACAGTGATCGTTACTGCAATAAAGCGCGCCGAAGACAAGGACGGCTGGATAGTGCGCGCCGTCGAATCCGCCGGAAAGGCAGGGGAGGCCGGGATCGACTTTTCCTGGATCGGCTGCAGCGGGCGCTTCAGCTTTGGGCCCTTCGAAATAAAAACGCTCAAAATTTCCGATGAGGGCGCCATGAGCGAAACAAAGCTCCTTGAATGGTAGAAAGGCCGGTGAATTCCCCATATGCGTTTACATAACGGACAAGGTGGTACAAAAAGCAACGAAGAATGCTTGAAAAGCTTAAAAACAAGGAAGGAAAACCGGGTTGTCTACGCCGAATTTAACCAGGAAATCCTTAAGTAAACGCCCCCGGGGCGGTATCTTCGGTTCGGAGTTCCCCATTCCCTTTAAGCATGCCGGACTGGAATACGCCGTCCTGCCTAATACGCGGGTCATTGAAATAGACCGGGATTTTGATTATGATACATCCTATGATCCGTGATTTTTTTAAAATAGCCTTTACCGTACTCATTGTCATGGATCCCATCGGGATTATTCCCCAATATCTGTCCCTTACCGCGCCCTTCGACAAAAAGACCCGGAATTCTATCATTAAAAAATCCATATT
>JAIROH010000021.1 GCA_031257595.1 Treponema sp.
TGTCTATGATCCCGATTGTCCGCCTTCCACACCGGAGGCTCTCGCCGAATTCGCGGCAATGGCGCGGGAGCGCAGGAGGAATAAACATAACCCCCTGCCCATAGTGGCGCTCCGCATACAGCCGGAGGTGTTGGCAAAATACAAGGCCCTGGGGCGCGGGTATTCCGGCATAATGGCGGATGTGCTGGCCGCCGTAGCCGATAACCCGGAGATACTCTCAAAGGTTCATTCGCAGTGGGTTTGATACCCCGCCCTTCAGGGCGAGGAGGTTCATTAAAGCCCTTCGCATGGCCCCGGTCGGCGGGGCAGGTCTCGCCCCAAAAAGTTTTCAAAATAGCGCCGGTTCTTCCGGTGGCTAATTCCTTGTATTACAAGAGGTTGCAAATCAGCGGTCGACGGGAGTCGCCTTCCAATCGCAAACATCCTGTTTGCTCTTTCCAGGCCGGGGTTCCCGCTAAACCGCCATCCATGGCGGTTTGCCGTTTCGGGCCGGCGCATTTGCTGGGCCCTCAACGGCCGCGGAAACCCTTCGACTCCCGCTTTAAACTGCCTATAGCTGCTGTCGTTTTTGTTGTGTTACATCTTTTACGGGGGAAAACCAGCGGTCGACGGGAGTCGAACCCGCGTCACGAGCTTGGGAAGCTAGGGTAATGCCGTTATACGACGACCGCAGAATTAAGGACCTGTAATACAGGCTCTTAGGTCAATATACCGCCGATTTGTTTTGTTGACAAGGGCCATGCGCCAGGCAAAAAGAAAATAAAGCGCCAAGGCTTAAATTCCGGGGATATTTCCATTATAATAGATAAGATATACGATGAATAACACAGCCGGAGATAAACCCCTCATTGTACAAAGCGACAGAACGCTTCTCCTTGACGTACACGCCCCCGGAGCGGAAGAGGCCAGGGCGGCGATACTGCCGTTTGCCGAGCTTGAAAAATCTCCCGAACATATTCACACATACCGTATCACTCCGCTTTCGCTCTGGAACGCCGCAAGCGCGGGGCTGCTGCCCGAAAATGTCACGGATACCCTTGCCGCCTACAGCCGTTACGAGGTGCCCGCGGGGATTGCCGCCGGTTTTGCCGATACAATGGCCCGTTACGGGAAGATCAAGCTGCGGGCGCGGAATTCCGGCGCGGATCAAAGCCGGGATGACAAACCGGATTCCGAACTGCTGCTTGTGACGGCGGATGAGACAATAGAAAAGGAGATATGCGCGGCGAAGTCGCTCGCGGATTACCTTGTTAAAACCGATGAGGGCTTTGTTCTTAAACTCGTGGACAGGGGAACGGTTAAGCGGGCGCTTATCGCTCTGGGCTGGCCGGTACAGGACGAAGCGCCGCTTAGGGAGGGCGAAAAGCTTGAGCTTGCCCTGAGGGAAACCTGCGCGTCCGGGAAACCTTTTGTTCTGCGGGATTACCAGGAAGAGGCGGCCCGTTCCGTGCTGGGGCAGGGCGGACCCGGTACGGGTTTCGGGGTTGTGGTCCTTCCCTGCGGTTCAGGGAAAACCGTTGTCGGTATGGCCGTTATGGCGATCCTTAAAACCAACACGCTCATTCTTTCGGCGAACGTGGCCGCCGTCCACCAGTGGATCGACGAGCTTTTGGACAAGACGACCCTTACCGAAGAAGACATAGCCGAATACTCAGGCGGCAGCAAATCCGTAGCGCCGGTAACCATCGCCACCTACCAGATCCTCAGCTGGCGGCCGGAAAAAGACGGGGACTTTCCGCACTTTTCCCTGTTCCGCAGCCGTCCCTGGGGGCTTATTATCTACGACGAGGTACACCTTCTGCCAGCGCCGGTTTTCAGGATAACGGCGGAGCTTCAGGCGGTACGGCGGCTTGGGCTTACCGCGACCCTGGTACGGGAAGACGGAGACGAGGACGCGGTGTTCAGCCTTGTCGGGCCCAAGCGTTACGACGTACCCTGGAAGGACCTTGAACGCCAGGGCTGGATAGCCGAGGCGGCCTGCATTGAAGTGCGGCTCGATCTGCCCGAAACGAGCAAAGTCCCCTACGCCGTGGCGGGAAAGCGGGAAAAATACCGCATCGCCGCCGAAAATCCGCTTAAAGAAGACGCGGCTCTGGAGCTTGTTGAACTCCACAGGGAAGACAGTATTTTGGTGATCGGTCAGTACATTTCCCAGCTTGAATCCATCGCCCGCCGCCTTAAAGCGCCGCTGGTTACCGGAAAAACCGTGAACGCCGAGCGGGAGCGGATTTACAAAGCATTCAAAAACAAAGAGCTGAGGATAATCGTCGTCTCCAAGGTAGCCAACTTTGCCCTCGACCTTCCCGACGCTTCGATGGCGGTTGAAATTTCCGGGGCCTTCGGTTCACGGCAGGAAGAAGCCCAGCGTCTGGGCCGTATACTCCGCCCGAAAGGAGGCCGGAGTTCCTGGTTCTATGTCATTGTTTCCCGGCTTACGGTGGAAGAAGATTTTGCCGCCAACCGCCAAAAATTTCTTGCCGAACAGGGCTACCGGTATTCAATCCAGTATTGGGGGAAACCGTGAACCTCCCGCCACAGACAAAGCGGCCCCTGTTCCGCCCCCTTGAATTTTGGCAGTCGGCCCTGATGACCCTGCCGGACACGGCGTTTTTTGAACTTGTGCGCAGCGCCCTGGGGAATATCAGAACTCCTTTTAACAAACAGAAACTTCTTGAGGATCTAAGCGCATTCCTGTCCCGCCCGGAGACACAGGAAACCATTGCCGCCTTTTTGGACAACGCCGACCGCCGGATCATAGCGGCCGTCGCCGTTCTTGGCGAGCCTGTTCCCGGAGAAATGGAAAGTTTTTTCTCGGGCGAATATTCCTACGCGGATCTTCACGGCCTTTTGCTCAACCTTGAGGAACGGTTTGTCATATACCGTTTCCGCGAAGACGGCCTTTTCCGTATCGCCCTTAATCCGCGGCTTGAACCGGCCCTGGCCCCCGTCGCCGCCGACCGTTCCCTGCTTTTTTCCGCGGTTTCCGCCGCGGAAACGGAGCCTCGGCTTCCGGCGGACGCGCGGCCGTTAAGCGGACGGCTCCTCGCGGCGCTTTTTTCGTTTTTCCTTTCGGGAAGGGTTTTTTTTAAGCCGGATGTTCCGGCTTCCGGTTTTTCCCTGCGGAAAAAAGCCGTTGACGACGGAGAGAAACTTTTTCCGGGACTGGATATGGAAACGATTGCCGGGGCTTTTCTGTCTTTGGGGATAGTGGAGCAGGACGGAGAGCGGTTCCGGGCCGGCGGTAAACGGCTTGCCGCGTTTAGGGAACTTTCCCCGGCGTGCAGGCTTGAGTACCTCGCGGCGGGCTTGGCCCTGTACCTGCAAAGCCTCGAGCCAAATCCCCTGCCCGGATACATACACCGGAGTCTGCTAAAAAACACCGCCCGGTTCATTAACAGCCTGCTCGGCTCTTTCGGCTTTGTAAACCTGTCCGGCGTTTCGTCCGGTTCCCCTGAACGGGACGAAACGCCGGTCCGCCTGTACCCGAAACCGGCTTTGTTCAAGTGCGGGGAAATATTGCGCCGGGACGGAGTTAATTCCTGGGGCCGCGCCGGCGGGCTTCCTTCAACCGGAATTATTCTCAGGGCGATGGAAACCGCGGGTCTTGTAATTCCGGTTGGGGCGCAGTACGCCATAGCTCCGCCGCCCGTCGATTCGAACGAACCGGCGGGCGGGCCCGATCCGGTTATCGCGATGGATTCGCCGTTTTCCCTCATCCTCTATCCGGGCATTTCCTTTGCCGACGCCCTGGATCTGGCTTCGTTCTGCGACGTTGAGGAAACGGGAACCGCCGTCCGCTTTTCCCTGTCCAGGGAATCCGTAGTCCGGGGTTTTAACCGGGGTTTCCGCGCCGCTTACCTGTGGAATCTTCTCGAACGGCTTTCCGGAGGCCGGACGGGAGAAGCCCTCAGGTGGAACCTTGAAGACTGGGAAAAGCGCTACCGTGAGGCGGCGCTTTACCAGGGGGTTGTGCTTACCCTGGGCAGCGAACGGATCTACATGGCCGAAAGCGGCCCGCTGGCCGCCATGATACGCAAGGTTCTGGCCCCCGGGGTCTTCCTCGTTGACGCTTCGTGCAGGGAGGAAGCCGCCGAAATGTTACGGGAAGCCGGGGTGGACATTGTTGCCCTCCCCGAGCCTGAGCCCTATGTCGCTGAATTTCCGGCTGAACCCAGGCGTCCGCCGGAATCCGGGGTTCCCGGGGAAGCCGGGATATTCCCCGGGCTTTGTTCCGCGGAAAATACGGCCCCCGGCGAAAAGCCCGGGGCCTTGCCGGATTCCGGGCTTTCGCGGGCTTCGTTGGGATCCCGGACTTTGTCGAATTCCTACGACGAAGCAAAAGCGGAACGCCTTAAAGAACAATTCCGCGTGCGCCTTGAATCGGGCGGAAAACAGTACAGCAGGGAAGAACGCGCGGAGCTTCTGGCCCGGATTGAAAGGCGGCTTGTGGTGAGCGAATCCCAGCTTGAAGATATTTCAATCCGTTACGAAAAGCTTGAGGCCCGGTCGCTGGATTATGCCGGAAAAACAGCCATCGCCAAACAGGCCATCGCCCAGGAGTCGCTCCTCGAAGTCGCCTGGCCTTCCGGTGGAACTGAGGAAACGGTACTGGGAATGCCGGAGAACCTGGAAAAAAAGGGAGGCGAAACGATACTGATACTCAGACCCAGAAACGGCCGGGCCGAACCGGTTAAAATACCCCTTGGGAAGATCAGCGTTCTCAGGCGGATCAAACAATCAATTTTCGGGGAATAGTCCGGAAAACCGTATCCCCAAAAAGGAGCAGCTATGCCATTATTGCCTTTTCAACTTCAACCGGAAGAAGCCAGCCAGGATAAACTGGCGGTTCTTATCGACGCCGACAATACCCAGGCCCTCATCATCGAAGGTCTTTTGGCCGAGGTCGCCAAGTACGGCGTTGCCAGCGTAAAACGCATTTACGGCGACTGGACCAACACGAACCTCCGTTCGTGGAAAGACAAGCTGCTGGAATACGCGATTCAGCCGATTCAGCAGTTTTCGTACACAACGGGAAAGAACGCCACCGACTCGGCAATGATCATCGACGCGATGGATCTGCTGTACAGCGAAAAGCTTGACGGCTTTTGCATCGTTTCCAGCGATTCCGATTTTACCCGTCTGGCCCAGCGGCTGCGTGAAAGCGGCCGCAAGGTGTACGGCTTTGGCGAGAAAAAGACCCCCAGGGCCTTTGTGTCGGTCTGCGATAAATTCATCTATACGGAGATACTTAAGGACAGTCAGGATCAGGATGATGAGGACAAGCCCGCGGCAAAGACCAAAAAGGACTTTAAGGGCGACAGGCGCCTGCTCAAGCTGCTCCGGGATACGGTGGACGATCTTGCCGACGATTCCGGCTGGGCTTATCTGGGCGGGATAGGGCAGAAGATCACGCTCCGTTCCAGCGAGTTTGATTCCCGCAACTACGGATTCCGCAAGCTCGGCGACCTGTTCCGGGCCATCCCCGAGTTTGAAACCGAAGAACGGCACCAGGCAGGCGGCACGGGCCGCCAGGTCTACATACGCTGGAAACGCCGGACGCGATAGTGTTCTGTCCAAATCAAATGCCACAAAGACAGCAAAGCCCACGGCCACGTAGTTGCCGATGGCGCTGCTTAGTGGGGCAGGCACATGCGCCCGTGTCCCTAACGCGCCGGATGCCTTTGCGTTACCACAGGACAACCCCCGCTCGAGCTAGGAGCCTGTTGCACTTGTGGATATTTTTGCATGCTTATGCAAAAATATCCCGATTTATGGGCTCCTTGGCAGTTTGCATGGTATAAAAATTCACTTTCGTGAATTTTTATACGGTTTTATGCACAAGTGCGACAAACTGCAAGGAATTGATTCACATTCGCCGCTGTTTCCGTTATACTTTTTGGATATGAATATGCTGGTGATAGGCGGCGCGGGCTATATCGGGAGCCATGTAACGCGGGAACTTCTGGACCGGGGCCACAAGGTTACGGTCTTTGACAACCTTTCAAGCGGACTGCGGGAAAATCTTTTTCCCAAAGCGGCCTTTATCCACGGCGACATACTCCGCTATGAACAACTTACCGCGGCGATGCGTTCCGCGGGGGGCATGGACGGCGCCGTGTACCTGGCGGCGTTCAAAGCCGCGGGCGAATCGATGATCAAACCGGAAAAATATTCGGTAAACAACATCATCGGCACGATGAACCTCCTTAACGCGGCGGCGGAAACGGGGCTTGCGTACATCATCTTTTCCTCAAGCGCCGCCGTGTACGGAGAACCGGCGTATCTTCCCATTGACGAAAAACATCCGGCAAACCCGGAAAATTACTACGGCTTTACCAAGCTTGAAATAGAACGGTTCCTTTCATGGTACGACAGGCTCAAGGGGATACGTTTCGCAAGCCTCCGGTACTTCAACGCGGCGGGCTACGACATAAAAGGCCGGATCAAAGGGCTTGAGCAAAATCCCGCCAACCTGATTCCGGTAATCATGGAAACCGCCTGCGGCACAAGGAACGAACTTCAAATTTTCGGCGACGACTACGACACCCCCGACGGCACCTGTATCAGGGACTATATCCACGTAAGCGACCTTGCCGCCGCCCATGTTCTGGCCCTGGACTACATCGGCAAAAACGGCAAAAGCATTACCGTCAACCTGGGAAGCGAAACAGGATCTTCGGTTATGGAAGTGCTGGAAACGGTCCGGCGCGTTACCGGAAAACCGATCCCCTCCCGGATCGCGGAACGCCGCCCCGGCGACCCGGCAAAACTTACCGCGTCGGCGGCGCTGGCACGGGAGCTTCTCGGCTGGAAGGCGGAACATTCAAGCCTGGAAACCATCGTCAGGACAAGCTGGGACGCCTACTCCCGTACGCTGCTTCGCTGATATAAATTCATAAAAAAACGGAGTCATGTTCGCCGGAACTTGTGCGGCCGCTGTTATCTGAGCCGGTTTCAAAATTGCAATTTTGAAATCACCTTATCTGTTTCCCCTGGGGGTTTTTACCGAAGCAAGATACTCGATAACCGCAAGGCCGTCCCGGGCGGAAGATCGGGGCTGAAGCGAAGGGTTTTTAACGCAGGAAACCGCGTCCGCGATCATATTGGCAAAGAAGCCGGTTTTGCCCGTAAACGTTTCGCCGGTTTTTTCCAGGGAACGGAAGTTTTCCGCATAGGAACTTGGCGCGCTTTCCCAGACTTCATAGACCCCGTTGCCGATGCGAAGCCTGCCCCGGCTAAAGGAAAATTCAATCTCAAACACCAGGTGATCCCGTCCCGCCCCCGCTTCAATTACACAGGGTATTCCCCCGGCTTTGTCTCCGGCGCCGGAACCGTCAAGCGATCCGAGCAGCCATGCCGTTCCTTCCCCGCCCGAAAGATCGGCGCCCCATGCCAGTCGATGCCGTATCCCGGCGCCGCTTAAAAAAACAATGGCGTCGACAAGGTGCGTTCCGTCATGCCAGAGCACATCAATAAGCCGCCGGCTTTTTCCAAAATAGAGAAGCGCCCGCACCGAAAGCAGATTCCCCAGCCGCTTTTCACCAATGACGGCCCTGGCCCTGAGGTAATTCTCTGAATAGCGCCGTTCGTGGTTTACCAGCACCCTGAAGTTTTTCCCCTGGGTAAGGGAAACAATGCTCCGGGCATTCTTGACGGTATCCGCCAGGGGCTTTTCGCAGATCACCAGCGGTACGCCCGCGGAAGCGGCGATACGGCAGTATTCGGCATGGCTGTCGGGATTTGTGGCGACAACCAGTATCTGGGGGCGCTGTTCCCTGAGCATAAGCCGCGCGTCTGAATAGACTCCCGCATTCCAGCGTTTGGCAAACAGATCGCGCCGTTTCCCGTCGGTATCCATGCCGGCGGTCAAAACACAGTCGGGGTTCGCGCTCAAGGCCCCCGCGTGGGTACAGGGTTTTTCCCGCAGCGGATCATCTTCCAGCAGGCTTGCGATACGCCCCAGCCCGATAATCGCGGCTTTTATCTTATCCATGGTTTATCACCCCGCTTTTGACAAGATTGTTCACTGCCGGTACCGGTCATAGCGGGAACTTGTCCAAAGGATCTTTCCGTTTACCATGGTTAACATCGTATCGTAATTGTCGTCAAAAACGGCAATATCCGCCTTTTTGCCCGGTTTAATGCTGCCGATTTCTCCAAAACGGTCCAGCAGTTTTGCGGGGTTTACACAGGCCATCTCTACCAGCTCGTTATCACCGGAACGGGAAATTTCGCGCATGTTCCGCACGGCTTCATTCATCCCGATAACGCTGCCGGCGATACGGCCGGTATCTTTTACAAAAGCCCTGCCGTCCCTTTTGATCGCTTCAAGGCCGCTGAACATGAAAGGGCCGTCGGACATGGATTTTCCGGGCATGGCGTCGGTTACCAGGATTATCCGTTTGCTGGTTAAAACGCCGTAGCTAAAGTTCAAAACCCGTCCGGTAACATGAACGGTATCGGCAACAAGTTCCGTAAAACCACGGGGGTCGGTAAGTCCCGCGGTAACCACCCCTTCGTTACGGTGATGATGGGGAGACATGGCGTTGTAGAAATGCGTATAGCCGGACGCGCCCTGATCCAGGGCTTCCAGCGCTTCGGCGCAGGTGGCCGCGCTGTGACCTATCATCATTTTTACCCGGTTCTTTTTCCCGGCGCGTATAAGTTCCCCGGAACCTTCATAAGACGGCGAAAAGGTCATGACCGAGAGGGCGCCCGCTGCCGCCCGTACCATTTCTTCCATTTCCCGAATATCGGGCTTTCGTATATAGCGCTCGTCCATCAGGGCTTTGTATTCCTTTGAGATAAAGGGCCCTTCGTTATGAATCCCCAAAAAACGCGCGCCGCACCGGGGCGTTTTGGCGTTGCCCAAAGCCTCCAAAACTTCCAGGTTCTTTTTATGGCTCAATACGGTTAACGACGCAATGTACGCGGTAACCCCGTCTTTGATTACATCATCGGAAACGGCATCCACCGCTTCCTGGGCGCCCCCGGTAAAATCCCTGCCCATGGCGCCGTGGATATGAATGTCGATCATGCCGGGGAATACCTTTAAGCCGTCCAGGTCAATGGTGATGTACGAGCCTTTTTTCCAGGACGGAGCCTGGTTAAGGGAAAGGATGGTATCGTCCTCGATATAGAGATCGGCCGCCTGATACGCCGTGGTTTCATCACAAAAAAGATCCGCGCCGCGAAGCAAAAAACGGTTCATGCCTCCTGTTGCAGCTCCCCGGCTATCCTTACCCCGGCGCTGGTACCGAGCCGATCCGCTCCCGCGGAAATCATCGCCCGCGCCTCCGCAAGGCTGCGTATCCCCCCGGCGGCTTTGATTCTCATGGTCGGGCCGACGCTTGCCCGCATGAGGGCTACATTTTCCGTTGTCGCGCCGGCGCCGGAAAAACCGGTGGATGTTTTAACAAAGTCCGCGCCGGCTTCTTCGGCGATTTTGCAGGCGGCCGCTATCTGCGCTTTTGACAAAAGGGCGGTTTCCAGAATGACTTTGCATATACGGTGAAAATGGTGACAGCAGTCAACTACTCCCTTGATCTCCTGATAAACGTAGTTTTCATCCCCGTCTATGAGTTTTCCGATATTGATCACCATATCAATCTCGTCGGCGCCCGCCCCGATACAGTGTTCGCATTCGGCGATTTTGGTTTCCTGCAAAGATTGACCCAGGGGAAAACCTACCGCGGCGTCTACCAGAACTCCGGTTCCTTTAAGCCGCTCCCCGCAATACTCCGTCCAGCAGGGATTTATCGCCACAAGACCGAATCCGTACTCCACGGCTTCGGCGCATAGTTTTGCCATGTCTTCCCGGCGGGCGTCGGGCTTTAACAGCGTATGTTCAATTTTGGAAAGAATGTTGTCATCCATGGTTTACGCTCCTGCTGTGTTTTATGATACGGCTTTCCTCACACGGGCAGCATCTTTCCGCCGGAATCCAGTTCCGCCAGGCGTTTCTGCAATTTTTTCTCGTCCGTAACATCCTGAATGTTTCCCAGGACAAAAAGTCTGCCCTGGCCCCGGTCTACGGGAACAAAATTACACCGCAGTATCTTTTCTTCCTTTGTTTCGGGACTGATATACACCAGTTCCTGAACAGGATTCAAATTCTCAAGCATTTTTTCGGTAAGTTTGCGGTCAAAAACCACGGAACGGTTAAAAAGAAGCACAAAATATTCAATCATGCTGGTTATTTCACTTTGTTTAACGCCGGGGGATATTATATCGGTAAACTTTTTTCCCCGCGGATCTTTTATCCCCAATACGGTCTCGAGAAATTTGGAATGCTGATCCTGAATGATAAAGTCCTTGTCCATGAAAAAGAGGCCCACTTTAAGGGCGTCTTTCATCGCGGCAATAGTGTCCCGTTCGTCTTTCAGCTCCACCGAGGCGGCTTCGGCGGCGTCTTTCAGCTCCTGGAGGCGCCGGTTTTGCCTGCTGACCCCGTTAACCAGATACAGATACGCGATAAAGCCGGCAATGATAAACACCGTGGATATGATTAACTGACGTATCATCCGGGCCAATAACTGTCCCGATATATCCACCACTTTGAAATCGCAGCCGATGACTCCCACAGCCTTGCCCGAAGAATTCAAAACGGCCCTGTACGTTGAAACCGTAAAACCCCACTGGGAATCGTGATCCACCCTGCTGACATATTCCGTTTTCGCATCCATGGCCTGCAAAATCGGTTTTATATAACCCGAAATATCCTCTTCGGCGCCAAGGGGTGAAAAATATTCCGCGTCCGGGGGGCCGCTGCCGTCGACAATGTAGCGAAAAACGGCGCCTTCCGCCGGCGCCATGGTATACAGATAAAGGCATTCCGATTTTTCCTTGACGGCCAGCATGGCAAGCCGGATTCGCTCGTACCAGGGATCTTCGGGATCGAGGCTGATACACAGAGCCTCGAAAGCGTCCCCGTCAATGACGGCGGCGGTATCCCTTACAATGGGAATCCCCAGCTTGTCGGCAATAATCTCGGTTATTCCCACAAGTTGCTGTACGGAGGTAATAACAACGACCGAAAAAACAGCAACGATAAAAAGAATGAAAAACAGGGTAAACCGGGATTTTAGCGACCATGCTTTTTTTTCCTTTGTTTCACCGTCGACGGGTACATCACGCATTTTATGTCTCCTATGCTGAGAATATTCTCTGAGTAATCTGAATTTGTCAAGGAAAATCGCGATGCCCGCCTGCCTCACGGTTGGTCCGAATAGCAACGGCGCATTCTTTTTGTTATACTGCGATTATGAATGAGAAGATTTTTTCATGGATTGACAACGCCGAGGCGCTGGTCGTAGAGCTTGAGACGGAACTTTGCAAACGTCCGGCTGTTTCACCCCAAACCGGGGGTGAGGGGGAACTGGACAAGGCCCTGTACCTGGAAGGCTGGCTTAACGCCAACGGTTTCGGCTTCGAGCGGATCGACATAGCCGACGCGCGGGCAAAAAACGGCGTCCGGCCCAATATTGTGGTGAGCCTGGGCCCGGCGTCCGGCGGCCGCTGTTTCTGGATTATGAGCCACCTTGACGTTGTGCCGCCCGGCGAACGGAGCCTTTGGGAAAACGATCCGTGGACCGTGATCCGCAGGGACGATGGTCCGCTGGGGCCGAGGCTTATCGGGCGGGGCGTGGAAGACAACCAGCAGGGCCTGGTATCCTCGCTGATTGCCGCCATGGCGCTCAAGGCCGCGGGGCAAATCCCGCCGCTTCCGGTAAAACTTCTGTTCTGCGCCGACGAAGAATGCGGCAGCGCCTACGGCATAGACGCCCTTATGAAAAAACGCCCGGACCTTTTCGGGAAAAACGACCTTGTCCTTATTCCCGATGGAGGGGACGCCAAAGGCGAAACAATTGAAATTGCCGAAAAAAACTGTCTGTGGATGGAATTTACCACCAAGGGGCTTCAGGCCCACGGTTCCAGGCCCGATTTGGGGGCCAACGCACATCTGGCCGGCGCCGAGCTTGCCGTGCGGCTTCACTACGAACTTTCCGAAAAATTAAACGCCCATGATCCGCTTTTCGAGCCGGATTATTCGACGATCCAGCCTACCCGGAAGAACGGCAACGTTCCGAACATCAACACGATACCCGGCGAAGACGTTTTTTCGATGGACATGAGGATACTGCCCCAATACCCGATCAAAACCGTTTTGGCCGAAGTCGACAGGATAAAAGGCGAAATCGAAGCGAAACACAAGGTCAAAATAAGCTACAGTACCCCCCAGGCCATGGAGTCAAAGGCTACGCCCGCCGATTCGCCGCTGGTGGCAATGCTTTCCCGGGCGGTGGGAGAAGTTTACGGGATCAAGACCAGGCCCGTAGGCATAGGCGGCGGTACCGTCGGGGCCTTTCTTCGCAACGAAGGGATCCACTGCGCCGTCTGGAGCCGCATGGACGACACGGCCCATCAGCCCAACGAATACGCCCTTATCGCCAACATCCTCGGCGATGCCAAGATCATGGCGCTTCTAATGATGGAGACGGCGTAATCCGTTCTAGGAGCCTGTTGCGCTTGTGGATATTTTTGCATATTTATGCAAAAATATCCCGATTTACGGGCTCCTTTGGCAGTTTGCAAGGCAATGTCAACAAGTTAAGCCTCCGGGGTCAACAATTTGATTTGTGATTATGGTGAAACTTTACCTTCCGGGGTATCTTTCTCGGTACATGCCGGTTTGGCCGTATCGGGATGAGGCGGC
>JAIROH010000106.1 GCA_031257595.1 Treponema sp.
ATGCGCCTGTACGCCGAATTAATAACCGTCCCGGTTTTTTCCCTGTCCATCCTGAAAGATCCGGCGTAAAAATCGTCATCATAATCTTCAAGTCCGGCGCTGAACAGGCTAAAGTCTTCAGCGCCGATTTTTTTGTACATTGAAAAATCGGTCTGCTCAAACACAAAGTCGTCCAGCGCGGCGCCGGGCTTTGCCTTTTCAAAGTCGAGTTTCCCCAGTTCATCCTGAACGGTACGGACCCTCAGGTAACGCCTGTTGAGCCGCGCCCCAAGCGGACCGGCCCTATCCGACGGCAAGGCCGGAACCTGCGGGGCCGTCCGGTCGCCGCCGCGGGCCGCCGTTAGGGAGGCGATACCAAGAAGCAGGCCGGGACGCGGGGCTTTCGCGGGCAGGGTTCCCAGGGCACGGAGGAAGGCCGCGGCGTCAAAGTTCGAAGAGTTCATGGAGGAAAAGCGTAGCCGCCTGGGCCACGTTGAGGCTTTCGATATTCCCGGTTCCGGGGATGCGCGCCAAAGCCGTGCAGTGTTCCTGTACTTCCGGGGGAAGCCCCGTTTCTTCGTTTCCCACCACAATGGCCACCCCCGGCTTTTCCGCGCCCAGAACCGCGGCCTTTTCGCGGACTATAGCCCGCAAATCGCGGATACGCAGCCGGGCGCGGGTATCGGCGCCGATGGTGATCAGCTGCTTAGACAGGGCTTTAAGAAAGTTGGCGGTACTCTTGACCCGGCGAAAGGTAACATGCTCCATGCCCCCTTCCGCAACACGGTAAGCGCTGGTTGTAAGCCGGGCCTCGGTGTCCGCGTTGCTGATTACGACAAAGTGGGCGTCGAAAAAAGCGGCGGATCTTACCATGGCGCCCAAGTTGTGGTCGTTCCCCACCGAATGGAGTATAAGCCCGTTCTTACCCCGTGCCCAAGCATCAATATCTTCCGGCATAGCCCAGGCGACAAGCGGTTCCTCGATCATTGCCACAATACCCTGATGGTGGCCGCTCTTGCATATACGCTCCAGCTCCCCGTCTTCGCAGATCTTGTAGGGCCGTCTCCGCTCCGCCAGACTTTTACACACCCCGGTAAACTGTTTCAGCCGATCCTCCCGCAGGAAAAGCCGGTTGATCTTCTCGGGATGGCACTCCGCCAGGGCTGCCACGGCATTGTACCCGCAGACGGCAAGTTCTTCTGTTAATTTATTAAGCATCGTTTCCAGTATAGCCCTTAATTACCGTTCAGCGCCAGACGCTATGCCGGAGTGAGGAGTTAGGAACTGTACAAGAATAAAATGCACGGCATTTGATTCTAATTGCTTACGCAATAAGGAAGCAACATGACCAAACGGTCATGTTGCTTCTGTACAGTTCTTTAGGGATTTGGTTGTCCGTGGGCTTTCATTGCTTCCGGGCCTCACTCTCCGCATTGATTGTTTCCCTTTTTCATGCTAACATTACCAAATATACGGAAATTGTGTGAAAATTTGTCTTTGTTGTTTCTTTTTTCTTATAACAGCGGTATCCGGTGTAGATGCCCTTGATGTTTACCTGACCGGAATAGAAGCGGAATTTGACATTAAACCCGAATTTAACCGGGCCTTTTATTACTGTATTGACACATCCTTAACCGGCGCCCTGGAATTAAACAATTACCTCACACTGGGCGGAGGTTTTTCTCTGGGGGGGCTGGGATTCGTAACCGGAAACGGCGTACTGGCCTACAACGCGTTTGGAAGAGCCGGATTCCGTTTCCCCATGCGTTTTCCGCTGGAATTGGGGCTTTCCTACATCTACAACGGTATACCGGATTACAAGACCGGTATGCATACCATGCTTCCCCTGTTATCAAGCCGGTGGAAATGGGTGGGATTTTCCCTGGGAACCACGCTGCGGTATACGGTTTACGATCAGGAGGCCCCGCTTTTTGAACCGATCCTGGCATTTCTGGTGTTTGCCAATTTTATCGACACGCAGGATCTGCGCGCCGGTTTAAGAATCGCGAATTTCAGCGATTTTTTGGCGGGGAACATGGGGGCGTATTTTTTAAATCTAAACGTTTCGATAGGGCTGGGGAAACGGCTTTACCTTATCAATGAAATTGAATTGTACCAGACCGGCAGTGTGGGGCTTACTTCGGCCTTTTACGGAATCGCGTACCGGGGGGGAGTAAAATACCAATGGTAGCGCGGCGGAATGGGAATTTAACGGCAATTGTGTTTCTCGCGCTGTTGTTATGCGCACAGATACTGTCCACCGTGTCCTGTTCCGTGGATATTTTCGGACTTTTTGCTTCCGATGATTTTGATGGGCGTTTTGAGTACCGCAACACCTTCCATCTTCTTACCGAAGAAGACAGGGCGCTTTCGCTTCCCGCCGAAGATGAATATTCCTTTGTTGTCTTAACCGACACGCATATCGAAGACGGCAACGATCAGGGACTTGGAGAATTAATCGACTTTATCGATAGGGACGGCGTTGGTACGGACGACAGATTCGTGGTTATCACCGGTGATATTACCCAGAACGGGAAACAAAAAGATATTGAATGTTTTATCGATTTTGTCAGGAAGCTTAAAAACAAGAAGGAGATTCCCTGTTATCCCGTTTTGGGGAATCACGATATCTATTTTAATAACTGGCGTAACTGGCGGGATCTTATCGGCTCTTCCTGCTACCGCATTGGCGCTCCCGAATCCGGCACTACGCTCTTTATCCTGGATTCCGCCAACGCATCTTTCGGTTTCCGCCAGCTTGACTGGCTGGAACGGGAACTTGGGAAAACAAGCGATCACGTCTTTCTCTTTACCCACGCGAACTTTTTTGTAAAGGATCCGGGATTTGCCGACATACAGCAGTTTACCGATGTACGGGAGCGCGCGCGGGTTATCTCCCTGCTTGCCGGCAAGGCGGAGGCCGTATTTTCCGGGCATATTCATAAACGTGTTGAACGGGAATCCGGGGGCGTAAAATATATCACCATCGAAGACTTTAAGGACAACAAAACCTGGTGCCGCGTCTATGTAACAAAAACCGGTGTCCGTTATGAATTTAATAAATTGTAACTATTGCTCAAGTTATAGCGTAGACCACTGCTACGATAACGCCCATAATGCAGGTATTCCACAAAAACCGGTAGCTATTTTTACACTGTCAACAAGTTATGTGGGCGAAATTGGTTGCTACCGCTTAAAAAATTTCGAAAATTTTTAAAAACCACTTGACTTATTCGTCAATATGGTGCAAGATGGTGGTATGTCAAATAAAATTGAAGGATGTGAAGACATCAGAAGGCTATCTGTCAGTTTTTCCCATAAAACATATGACTCTCTTGAGGAGATAGCCGCCTCAAAGAAAGTCTCCATTGCCTGGGTTGTCAGAGATGCGGTTGAAATCTATACAAAAGGGCAGAAAGACGACGCCAATATAATGCCGGATACTCAAGATGTATGAAAAAGATTTAGTAAAACAGCTTGGATTCTCACCGAAAGAAAAGAAATCAGGCGTATATAGCAAGAAATATGCAGACGGATACGTTATCGAAATTGATTTCAATGAAAAAACTATTAATTACGGAAAAGAGATAAAATCTGATAATAAAACCACTCAAA
>JAIROH010000148.1 GCA_031257595.1 Treponema sp.
AATCGGTTGAGGAGAGATTAGGACATCCTGCCAGGAAAACAGCAAGAAAACCTACCAGTAAAAAAGACGCCATTGTCTTATACATACCAAACTCCTTTTAATTCCCGCCGAAGGGAAAATACCGAGGAAAAATCGAAAATATAGCGGGGGAAAAACCCAAAACCCGAGGAAAGCCGGGATAATTTCAGTATGGTTACGCAGAGGAACGGGAAAGACGCGCGAACCCCGCAGGGTCCGAAAAAACCAATTCCTAGTAAACCGATAGGGGGGGGGGGGGGTAACTAACCGATAACGAAGACCCCCCGGCGCGGGAAACATGGGCCCGCGTTCCGATCGGGAAACGGTTTGGGGGACAATGAGCGGAAATCGCCCGAGAGGGAGAGAAGAAACGGAAACATAGGTCCGGGCCGGGGGAACCGCTCATAGTAGACTTATTCTACCGAAAGACGCGGTTTCTTGCAAGGGGAATTTTACCGATGGTGTCAGTCACCTTTTTTTTACGGGAGCGACGGGGCTTGAACCCGCGATCTCCGGCTTGACAGGCCAGCGTGATAAACCAGCTTCACTACGCCCCCGAATACTGTTTGAATATACCAAAAGGACAAATTTTCGTCAAGCGGGCGGTGCCGGCGTGAACTACTTTACTATTCTCTACTCTTCGTTCATTATATGAAGCCTGAGAGGTATACATGGCCAAGGCAAAGAAGAGGGAACAGGGAACAGGCGCAGAGGAGCTGTTCCGCCGTTTAAAATCAAATCCGCCGCTTTTTATCGGGACCGTACTGGTACTGGTAATTGTTATTGTCGCGTTCGTGTTTGTTCCGGCGATTCCCGATTTTGGAGCCGGTGAAAACGGAAACGATTATATTTTCGGATACTATGGCGCCACTCCGATAACCTATTTGCAGGACAACTACTTTGGAAGAAACCTTGACAGGCTCGCGGACATGTACAGGTTCTACGGTTTTTCGCTTGAAGGCGATTATTCCCAGGATCCGGAGACAAGCAGAATAGCCAATATGGTGTGGCAGGAAACGTTTTATATGACATTGACCCACGAGGCAATACTTGACGAGATGAAGAACGCGGGTTACAAAGCCCCGGCAGCCCAGATAGACAGGGAAATGACCAAGCTTGCCGAATTTCTCGAAAACGGCCGTTTTTCGATAACCAAATACCGCAGCTATAACAAAAACACGCTTCTTTCCATGTGGCAGGAAACAGAAGAAAATTACACGGAACAACAGTATAAAAATGCGTATAACAGCCTTTTGATTTCTTCCGCGGAGAAAAAACTCATAGAAGACATGAGTTCTCCCGAACGGATATTCCGCATGGCCCTTTTCCCCCGGACTTCCTACCCGGACAGCGAAGTTGCCTCCTACGGGGCTTCCAATCCGGCTCCTTTTACGATGGTTCACCTTTCAAAAATTGTAATAGGTTCAAGTGAACGGGAAGCCGCGCAGATACGCGATTCGGTACTAAACGGCAGGACAAATTTTGAGGACGCGGCAAGAACCCAGTCCACCGATGTGTCGTCCAAAGACCAGGGCGGCGATATGGGGATACGTATGGCCTACGATATCTACAACATGATTCCCGACGAGGGCGAACGTACAGCCGTTCTTTCCCTGAAAAACGGAGAGTACAGCCAGATCGTAAAAGATCCGAACGGCTGGGCTTTTTACCGTGCCGAAGCGGATCCCTACATCGCGGACCTCTCCCAGAGCGACAATCTTGGAAAAGTACGATCCTATATGGCCGGGCAGGCCGGGGGCGTTATAGAAGGATGGCTTGTGGAAAGGGCGGAAGAATTTATTTCCCTGTCACGGGAAGCGGGCTTTGAACAGGCGGCATTGGAAACGGGGATTGAAGTAAAACAATTCGGGCCTGTAAGCCTTAATTACGGTAACGTGCAGATCTTCAACACTCTGGATTCAGGCGATATCGTTCTTGTACAGGCGGTTTCCAATGAAAATTTCTGGCGTACCGCCTTTACGATTCCTGTCAACGCCCCATCTTCTCCGTTTACCCTGGGAACAGACGTGGTCGTACTGGAAGCCGTTGACGAAACAATCAAGACCGATGAGGATAAGATCCCTGTCTCGGAACTGTACGCCGGCTTCAGGGAAGATAACATGAACGAAGTTGATATACGCACCGCCATTACAGGCAGCGAGAAAACACGGGACGATTTTTTCTTGACCTACTTAAAGCTTCAGATGCTTTCAAATGTTAACGGATGAACCTGTACTGACACCTGCCCGCCGGGGCTTTTCACTCTCATACAAAAACAAAACGCTTCTTTCAACAGTAAACCCGGCGGATCGCGCGGAAAAGGCCGCCGGAAAGGTTCCCTCACAGGAACGGACCCTGTATTTTTGCCCATCGCCCCTTTTGGGTTATGGACTTGAAGCCTTTATTTCCCGGCTTGGTCCCGATTCGGCGATCCTGTGCGTCGAAACCGACAAAAAGCTCCTTGCCCTTTCCGCTTTATCGATTACCCCTTCCGTTCTTTCCCATCCGCGTCTTCTCCTGACCGGCGAAAAAGAACCTGCCGCGCTTCGCGCCCTGGTCAGGGAAACCTGGGGAAGCCGCGCTTTCCGCCGGATTGTTCCGCTGAAACTCAACGGAGGCTGGCAGCTTGACGCCGCGGTCTACGACAACCTGGAAACCGTCCTGAGAAATGATTTGGTCGTTGAATGGGGTAACGCGATGACGTTGGTAAAACTCGGCCGCCGTTACGCGAGGAACGTCATCAGGAACCTTCTGGCCCTTTGCGAATCGGAAAACCTTTGTGATTTTTCCTGCGGATCAGATCCGATCCTTGTCCTTGGCGCCGGCCCCTCCGTTGACGGTTTCCTTGACGCCCTTTCAAAACGTGTTTCGTCGGGGCGTTTTGAAACGCCGCCGTTCAGGATCGTCTGCGTGGATACCTGTATTCCGGTTTTGCTGGATCGGGACATTCGCCCGGACCTTGCGGTCGCTCTGGAAAGTCAATACTGGAATGTAAAAGATTTTATCGGAACGCGGAATTCGCGTATCTCCGCGGCGTTTGATCTTTCCTCGTATCCGTCTGCCACGGAACTGCTTGGCGGCAGGCGGTTTTTTTTTCTTACCCCCTGGACAACGCTGCGGTTTCTCAATCGGATAACCGGATGTTTTTCCGTTCCCGTGTTTCCGCCGCTGGGGTCGGTGGGTCTTACTGCGGTCAAGCTTGCCGGAAGGCTCACAAAAGGGCCTCTTGTTACGGCGGGGATAGATTTTTCCTTTACCCTTGACGCGACCCACGCGCGGGGCAGCCCCAGCCACCTTGCCCTGCTCCAGAGTCAGAACCGTTTCCGGGGGCTTATCAACGCCGATGCGGCCTTCCGGAGCGGGATCTTCCCCGCCGTATCAAAGTCCGGCGTTCCGGTATTCAGCAATCCCGTGATGAGGAACTACCGGAACCTCTTTGAAGAAGAATTTTCCGGCGGCGGCATATACGATATTTCCGGAACGGGCCTTCCCCTTGGCCTAAAGACCCTCGCGCCGGAAGAAGCCCTTGACCTGCTCTGTGGTT
>JAIROH010000203.1 GCA_031257595.1 Treponema sp.
ATCACCCCCGAGGCGCCGTGGGTTTTGACGCTATTTGCTCTTTGATTGTATGCGAAGGGGAGACCGCTCTCGCGGTCAATAAGAAAACAGAAGGCGATAAGGAGAGGAAGGGGGTATCGGTACTTTATAAATCCCTTTTCGACTTTTTCGCTTTTGTGGTTAAAAATTCTTTTTCGTTGTTTTGAGGTTATAGCGATGAGTTTAAAACGAAGAGCCGCGATAATCGGGACAGGCAATGTAGGTTCGACAACGGCGTTTTCGCTGGCCGTTCAGGGCATTGTAAATGAACTGGTTCTTGTCGACAGTGACGAACGAAAGGCCGAAGGTCACGCGCTAGATTTGGAAGGCGGCGCGGAAGAAGTTGTCGAGCTGCGGCTTCCTCCGGAAGAGCTTGCCGCGCTGACCGCATCCGCCGCAGTGATCAAATCGTATATAGAGCAGCTTTAAGGAGAAACACATGCCGGAGACAAGCAGCCGAACCGCGGGTTTCGGCGAATCGGTAATACGCCGGATGACCCGTGTCGCGCTGGAACACGGGGCAATCAACCTTTCCCAGGGTTTCCCGGATTTTGATCCGCCGGAGGAATTAACGCGGGCCCTGGCGAACGCCGCCCCAAAAGGCCCCCACCAATACGCGATAACCTGGGGGGCGGCGAATTTCCGCAAAGCCCTAGCGGAAAAGCAGCGGCGTTTTATGGGGATTCCGGTAGACCCGGAAAAAAACATCACCGTTACCTGCGGTTCCACCGAAGCGATGATGGCCGCGATGATGAGCGTGACCAACCCCGGCGACAGGGTGATCGTGTTTTCACCGTTCTACGAAAACTACGGCGCGGACGCGATACTTTCCGGCGCGGAGCCGGTCTATGTACCCCTTGTCCCCCCCGATTTTAATTTTGACCGCGAACGGCTGCGCGAAGCTTTTAAACAGCGGCCCAAAGCCCTTATCCTCTGCAATCCGTCCAATCCCAGCGGCAAGGTCTTTAGCCGGGAAGAGCTTGAATATATCGCGGGCCTTGCCGAAGAGTTTGACGTGTGGGTGATCACCGACGAAGTCTACGAGCACATTGTGTACGACGACAGCCTGACAGGCGGCCCGGCCGGTGACCCGGCCGGTGGCCATGTCTACTTTGCCGCGCTTCCCGGCATGGAGAAGCGGACGATAAGCTGTTCTTCCCTTTCCAAGACCTATTCGATAACGGGCTGGCGGCTGGGCTATACGATAGCCGATGAAAAAACAACGGACATCATTCGCAAGGTTCATGATTTTCTTACCGTCGGCGCCGCCGCCCCGCTTATGGAAGCCGCGGTTACCGCCCTGGGATTCCCCCAAAGTTACTATGACGGGCTTTTGGCCCTGTATACGAAAAAGCGTGACGTATTCCTCGGTGCGCTTGACAGGGCTGCTCTCCGTTATACAAGGCCCCGGGGCGCCTACTATGTGCTGGTCGACATCGGCGAGTTTAACGGCAGCGACGACACCCGTTTCTGCGAGTGGCTTGCCAAAGAGGTAAAGGTCGCCGCCGTTCCCGGCTCAAGTTTTTTCCGGGAACCGGTTAATCACCTTATCCGTTTCCATTTCGCCAAAAAAGAAGAAACCCTTGCCGCCGCGGGAGAACGGCTTGCAGAACTGCGGAACGTCTGGGCAAAACGGGGATACTCATAATAATAACGCCGTTCCCGAAACTTCAGTTTTTGGGAAGGTTCTTTAAATTAAACTTTTTTTGCTGTATAATAATATTGTCAGGAGGACACATGAAAAAAATTTGTATGCCGGTTTTGCTGTGTATGTTTGCGGTTGCCGGTCTCGCGGCCCAGGACAAACCCTTAAACACGATGAGCCTTAACGGAGTTACCGGGCTTTATATGGTACCTACGGCCCGTTTGGGCTGGGAAGACGCCGATGCAGGGTTTAACGGCGGCTACCACATGAATTTTGTAGAAAGCGAACTGGAAGATATTTTTCAGGCCAATGTAAGTCTCTTTAGGTGGATAGAAATCGCCGCTTCCTATGTGGGCCAACCCGGTGTTGATGACGACGATTTGCTTTTTGGGGTGAAGATCCGCCTGCCAATCACCAAAACCGCCGTTGCTCTGGGGGGAAATTTTCATTATGGCGATTTAGGCAGATCGGGCGGGAATCACTTTGCCACCCAGGTTTATGGCGTCTTTACCTACGGGGCTGAATTTTTCGGTATGCCGGCGGACACGACTCTGGCGGCGGGAAAGACTTTTTGGGAGGGAGAGAGCGTGGACAGCAGCATAGATTTCGGCATGGGTTTTGATCTTATCGTTCTTCCTCAGTATCTAAAGAATTTTGTACACTGGGTTGTGGATTTTTCCAACTTCGGGTACAACCAGGGACAAGGAGCGGGAATACGGGGGGCGCCAAATCAGGCGGGTCTTCGTGGGGCAGTTAACACCGGCCTCAGAATTGATTTGGGGCAAATCCCCGCGCTTTCCAAATTCAACTTTGTGATTGACGCGTACCTCACAGACGCCTTCGATGCCGAAACCCGGTATTTCGGTATCGGCGCCATGTTCGGGATGAAGTTCTAAGAGAATTTCCCGCGCTATTCTGTTCTATTCCGTTATCCGGCATCCAGCGCCGCCAGGGCCCGGTCGATCCGTGCCAGGCACCGCTGGATGCCCAAAAGTCGTACCGATCCGAAAAGCGGCGGGCTTACCCGCGATCCGGTAACGGCGACCCGTAGCGGCATAAGCAGGTCTCCAAGCTTTACGTTTTCCTCCACGGCTTTTTCCTTTACCAGCGCTTCCGCCTCTTCGTCGCCGGAACGGGCCATCGCGGGAACAAGTTCCCGGCCCACGCGGAGCATTGCCGCCGCCGCGGCGCGGTCGGACTTTTTCGGGATAAATTCTTCCGGGGCCGGGAGTTCCGGCTCGGAGAAAAGGTAGTCCAGCCTGGCCGGTATGTCATGAAGAAAGACGGCCCGTTCCCGGACAAGGCCCATCGCCGCGGTAAAAAGGGCGCGCTGCGCGGCATCCGGTTCCATTCCGGCCTTTCCGAAAAGTCCCCGATCGACGGCAAACGGCAGGGCCAGCCGGGCAAGCTCCGCATCATCTTTCATTCTAATGTACTGACCGTTGTACCATTCGAGTTTTTTGTAGTCGAATACCGCGGGCGCCTTGTTGAGCTTTTCCAGACTGAAACATTTTT
>JAIROH010000008.1 GCA_031257595.1 Treponema sp.
GACCCATGAAGAACTGCTGCTACGCGGCGGCATGTACGCGGAACTGTACAAGGCGCAGTTCAGCCGAAACAGACACTAAGAAAGCGCTGATTTATTCGCATTCGAATGAACCTCCCCGACGCAAGCGGCGGGGTATCTTGTAGGCGTTGCATCGTTTACGAGGGTGAGTTCTGTAAGGAAATTATTAACTGTGGGGTCTACTACCATATTTCGTGTTAGTGTTACTCAATTTTAACCGCCCCAAGGGGCGGAGTATTAGACCCCACTGCGAATAAATCAGTGCTACTTTAATGTGGTTTTTTTGCCGCTTTGAAAAAGCGAGTTTTCCGCAGAAAAACGAGAAAAATAATAGGGCAATGCTGATGCGCCAACTGCGTTGGCGAAGCGTCAAGTTAACCAGTATTGCCCTAGCGTTTTGTCCAAATCAAATGCCGAAACGATAAAATCTGTCGTCGCTGGTTATCGAGGCAAGCACATGCGCCCGTGCCCTGAACAGGAAACCGCCGGATGCCTTTGCGTTACCACAGGACAACCCCCGCTCGAGCTAGACGGTCGTCACCTTCTCCTACGCAGACTCTGGTCTGGTCTATTACCTACGGACGCCGTATGCTCTTCACAAGGGAATGTCTTATACCAAACAAAGGCATCCGGCAATCTGCCGTGACGGGCGTATGTGCATGTATCACCCCCGGGGCGCGCGGGTTTTGACGCTATTTGCTCTTTGATTCAGCCAAAACTATCAGAGTAGGCATTTATCTACAGAAGAAGGTCTTGCGAATCCGTTTTGGACAGGCTACCAATGTTCTGTCCAAATCAAATGCCAAAACGGTAAAATCCGTCGTCGCTGTTTATCGAGGCAGGCGCACAAAAAAGCTTGGGGGGCCTTCTGCCGTTTGGTCAGACGTGTCCAAAAAGGCGCCTGGCATCCCCCCGCGCTGTTGTTCAGAAACTGGAGTTTCTGAACAACAACCGCTAAAAAACAGCAAAATGCGGAGCATTTTGCAAGACTTGTTCGATAACCAACCGGGTTATTGAACAAGTCCAATGTACTTTACACCGCTCCTGGCCGCCTGTCTGCCAAAGGTAATATTGTTTATAAGCGCCGAACCGCTGCCCATATACAGGCTGATGGTCTGGGCAGGAGCATTTGCCCCGGCTGCGTAGAGTCCGGGTATAGGCCGTCCTCCGGTATCCAAAACCTGGGCGTCTATATTGATGCGGGGTCCGACAAAGGTTCCGTTTGAACTGAGTCCCAGCTTAACCGCCGCAAAGGGGGCTTCTATCTTGACAAGAAACTGGGCCGGTTTATTAAAATCCCGATCCGCCTTTGCATCACACAGGCCATTATAACGGCTTATGGTTGCCTCAAGAACATTAGCCTGGATTCCCATCTGCCCGGCAAGATCGGTCACCGTATTGGCGATAAACACCTTGTCAGTATTGCTATACTCTTTAAGGGATTGTTCATGCGCCTTATATATATCCGGAGGCAGAATAGCATAATCAAAGCCAAATCCGGCCTTAAACATGGTATCGGTACGGAGGCTGGCATAGGCGTTTTCGTCAATATAACGCTTTCCATCAGGAGTTATGCGCAGTTCGGCTGGATTAGTTCCAATGGTCAAGAGGCCCGGTTCAATTCCCTTGGTTCCGCCCATCATGGCAAGTTTAACATCCATTTGAGCGCCGGCTTTTTCCGCCATAGTAAATCCATCGCCGGAGCCAATATCCCTGTTTTCAAAATACGGAGCTACTTTGGCAAAATATTTTGCCATAAGCTCACGGTTTCCGGAAATACTTCCGGCGCAGAGTACAACAACAGGAGCATGGATAGTTATCGCATCGCCGTTTTTACCCCGTGCTTTTATACCGGCGGCTTTTCCGTTATCCATCAAAATTTCAGTAGCCCTGGTCCCCGAATACATCTGAACCCCCAGGGATCTCGCCTTTTCATGCATTATGGTCAACATCGTCGAAGCTTCGCTTTGAACCCCCTCGGCAAAAGCGACCACCTGATGCACCCGGCGGGCATTAAAGGGCGGATAAGAATGGGGAGCGTCAACATTACTCCTGAAAGGCACTCCCATGGCCATTACCCATTCCAGATTCTCATTGGAATGATAGGCCAAATATCTTGTCATTTCCGGATTGATAAAGGCATCACCTGCCAATTCAGCGCCTGCCATCCAATCGTTGTACATCTGTTCCGGTGTATCGACAATGCCGTTTTGTTTTTGTAATTGGGTCCCGGCGGCGTTAATCATGCCCCGGGCCCTGATGGAGATTCCGCCAAACACATCTTTCATCTCCACCACAATTACCTTCGCCCCCTGGCTTGCCGCTTCGACGGCGGCGGAAGTTCCGGCCAGACCGGAACCAACGATAACGATATCAGTGTTATATTCAATTGTTGCCGGCTTGGGCGCAGCGATCTTTCGGCTTTGCAGAACCGCGATATTGCTTCCTGACTGTTTCAGGGCCTCGGTAATGGCAGTAAGATATGCGGCCCGGGAAACTGTCGCGCCGCTAACCGTATCTACAGCCAAACTTTGATGGGTGATTATCTGATTTTTGATTAGGTCAAAGGCCATGCTTCCAATTCCGGGAGTTTCTTTTGTCTCCAGAACTTTTATATCCAAAATTGAATCCCCGCTGACCGTAACGGCAACTCTAACAGGACCGTTATTCCCTGCCGCCTCTCCTTCATAAGTTCCGGCGACAAAACTCAGGGGCTGAGAACCGGCGCAGCCAAACATAAAAACGCCTGCTGCTATGAAAAGAACCAAAAAAAGCATCGAGGTATTACTCTTTTTCATTTTTTCCTCCTGAATTAAGGCTTTTTCCCTCTTCACATGTTAAAAGTACCCTCTATATCCCATCCCTATATTTTCTATAAATATGGGTAAAATTTGTCATTTATTATAGCAGTGTATAGATAAAAGTCAAGAAATCCGGTAATTCTCAGTGCGATCGCGTATATCGATGTGTTTAGTCTTTACAAGGTACTACATCGCCTCCGCCGCCAGTTGTTCGCGGACCATCTCCGCTATCAATTCGGAGGGAGTACGGTGCGTGGCCAGCGCTTTCGCGTTAAGGATACGAGCCGTCCCCTCGTCCACAGCGATTATCTGGCGCCCCTTGCCGGAAAAAAAACCCTCGCCGTTTGGTCCCAGTTCAGGGATAGTACGAGTCAGTTCCTTGTCCAGGGCGTCCGCTTCCTCATCGGTCATATATGCCATCTTAGCCTCCATTCAGCCGGTCAAGTTGTGTAATTATTCCCTTGCGGGCCTTCATCGCATGGAAAACCTGAATGTTACCGCTGTCGATGATATTGTACATCACTTCAATCGGATTTCCTTTCGTGTTGAAACCGACAATGGCGAATTTGTTGTCCCTGCCTTTTATCCGGCCTTCGTAGATTTTGGTCTCAATAGCCCAATAGATATCAGCTTCGGTTTCGTGATGTTTAAACGCCGAAGGACTGAATATTACCCGGCCTTCCATACTTTTAGTCTACCCCCTCGCCGACCCGCCGTCAATTACGGAAATCCTGTATTTCTCCGGCAATTCAAAGTTCACGATAAGGCAGACGGGCCCCCCGATAATTTTTTAGGCGTCTTTTGGACTTTCGAAATAGTTAAACTTTGAATTGCCGGGGCACTTTACAAAGCCCGTTTTCTCCTGTTAAAATGAAGACAACCTGGGGCAAGTCCCGGGATATCTTCGTTGGATAGGAAATTTATGGAATTCCGGGTTTTACCATCCGGAACCCGTGGTTACAGGAGAGGAGGCCAGTTGGCGGATAAGGATTTACGTATTAATGAGCAAATTCGGGTGCGGGAGGTCCGGCTTATACGGGAGAACGGTGAGCAGGCCATTATGCCTACCCCGGAAGCGTTTGAATTGGCAAGGGAACAGGGACTTGATCTTGTAGAAGTCGCGCCCAATGCTAATCCGCCGGTGGTCAAAATTCTCGACTACGGCAAATTTAAATTCGAGAACGAAAAAAAGATTCGGGACTCGAAAAAAAAGCAGAAGCTGTTAAAATTAAAAGAAATCCGCATGCAGCCCAAGATTGACGAGCATGATCTGGACTTTAAAAGCAAGCATGTAAAGGAATTTCTTGCGGAAGGTAACAAAGTCAAGGTTACGGTGAGGTTCCGGGGCAGGGAGCTTGCCCATACCGAACTTGGGCTGGACGTGTTGAAAGACGTGCTTGCCCGCATTGAGGGGGATTATGTGATGGACAAGAGCCCGGCTATGGAAGGCCGTTTTATGTCCATGGTGTTAAGCCCCAAGGCCAAAAAATAACCCCGCCGTAAAGCGGGGCAGTATACTGCGAATACCCGGGAAGGATACAATGGCAAAGATAAAGATGAAAACACGGAAAAGCGCCGCTAAACGCTTTTCGTTTACCGGTTCCGGAAAGGTGAAGTATAAAAAACAAAACCTTCGCCACATACTTACCAAGAAATCGGCCAAGCGGAAACGGGGTCTCCGGCATGCCGGAATACTTTCCGGCGATAACGTGCCGGTTATCCGGAAAAAGCTGCTTCCCTATGGCTAAGGACCAGGCATTAACATTTTGTGTTAATGTCCGATTAACGGCGGTTTCGCCGCTTTTTATGGAGGAGAGAATATGTCGCGTGCTGTAGACGGTTCCAGACGCAGGGATCACAGAAAAAAAATACTCAAGCTTGCCAAAGGCTACTGGGGCCGGCGTCATTCAAACTACAAAACCGCCAAAGACGCGGTGGTTAAGGGCCTTTCCTATGCCTATCGTGACAGAAGGGATAAAAAGGCGGATTTTCGCCGGCTCTGGATTATCAGGATCAACGCAGCCTGCCGCGCCGAAGGGATCAGTTACTCCCGTTTTGTAAGCGGACTGAATAAAGCGGGGATCACCATTAACCGGAAAGCCCTCGCGTATCTGGCGGTTGAAGATATCGGCGCGTTCAAGGCAATCGCCGGAAAAGCGAAAGCCGCGCTGGGGGCCTGATGGTAACGCTCGAACAAATCAAGCTGCTGGAATCAAAAATAACCAGGGCTATTGATGTTGTTACCCGCCTGAATGAAGAAAACGCCCGGTTGAAAAAGCGGAACGGAGAACTTGAAGAACTGGCGGAAAAGCTTAAAGGCGAGAAAACCAGAATAGAAGAAGGGATAGTTTCCGCCCTGGACAGGCTCAATCAGTTTGAGGATGTCATTGAACGGAGTCTTGACTCCGTAAAAAACGCCAAACCCCAGGATAAAAACACCGGGGCGCCGTTGCGGCAGCCCGCCGGGTCCGAGCGACAACAGCCGGCTGAGCCAGATACGGCAGCGTCGGTTCAACCGGCCGTACCGGCCCAGCCTGAGCGAGCGCGGCCCGAGCCGGCCCCTATTCCCCAGGCTTATCTGGTTGACGAAGAAGAAGCGGAAAGCGCCGAAGACGAGGATACAGGTGAGGCTGAACTGGATATTTTTTAAATATGGAGAAAAACGACCTTCGTATTAATATGCTGGGAACCTCCTTTTCCATCTCCGCCGATGAGGATCCCGAATACCTTGAACGTCTCCTTGAACGGTACGAAATTGTCGTTGAAAATACAAAAAAAGCCACGGGACTTACCGATCCGCTTAAAGCCGCCATACTTACCGGCTTTCTTTTGTGCGACGAAATTGAAAAATTGAAAGCCCGGTTCGAAGAACCGGATGCCCGCAAAGCGGAACAACTGACCCTTGACCTTATCGCCCGTATTGACGAAGCCCTGCCGGAAGCTTCCGTTGATAGTGAAACCCTGCCGGGCGAAACAGATGAAACTTTTTAAACTTGACAACCAGGTAAAACACTACCCCTGGGGATCCCCGGAATGGATTCCCCGCCTTACGGGAAAAGAAAACCCTGAAAAAATCCCCTGGGCCGAGTTGTGGATGGGAATCCACAGTGAAGGCCCGTCGGAAATAGCCGGAGAAAAGCTGACGCTTGAAAAGCTTATCGCCGGCAATCCCGAAAAATTCCTCGGCACGGCGCGAAATTTCGGGAACCTGCCTTTTCTGCTTAAAATTCTTGCCGCCGCTCATCCCCTTTCGATACAGGCCCATCCGGGACTCGAAGACGCCCGGCTCGGCTGGGAAACGGAAAACAAAAAAGGGATCGGCGTTTCGGACCCGAAAAGGAACTACAGGGATCCGAACCACAAGCCGGAAATTATCTGCGCCCTCAGCCCCTTTACCGCGATGGCGGGTTTCAGGGACCCGGCCGAAGCGGAAACCATGATACGCGCCTTTTTTTCCGAAGAGACGGCGCTTCGGGACAGACTGTGTAAAGCCGTTGAAAACGGGTACCGGGCTTTTTTTTCCGCCGTCCTGGGTCTTGAGGCCGAAGAACGGCGGGCCGTTACCGCCGCCGGCGGAAAAAAGACCGGGCCGGCAAAAGCCCCGGACGATCCCGGATTGTCCGGGGCTTTTGCCCTCTGCGAAAAACTCGCAAAAGCTTACCCTGACGATCCGGGCATACTGTCTCCGCTTTACCTTAACCTGATAGAACTGCGGCCGTTTCAGGCAATATCCCTGCCCGCGGGAATCCTTCACAGCTATGTTTACGGCCTGGGAGTGGAATGTATGGCCAACTCCGACAATGTGCTTCGCTGCGGCCTTACCCCCAAGCACATTGACCCGGAAGAGTTGTTCCGTATTCTGCGCTTTGAGCCGTATAAACCGGAAATATGCCGGGGAGAAATTCCCGAAACCGAAAATTCCTGCCGTTATCAAACGCCGTTCAGGGAATTCGCCGTTTACCGTGTTGAACCCCGTAGATCCGCCGTTGAACTGGCGGAAAAGGGGGCGGCGATAGCGGTGGTTGTCCGGGGGGAAGTTACGCTTTCCGTGGGAAAAGATACGCTGGTTCTTAAACAGGGCGAATCGGCTTTTATTCCTTTTAGAGACAATTCCGAAACCCTGGTTGTCAGCGGTGACGCCGATCTGTTCGCGGCCCTGATTCCGGAAACATGAAGATCTTTGTAGACGCCGATTCCTGCCCAAAACCGGCCAGGGACATTATCCTCAAGGCGGCGAAACGGACAGGCGGCGCGGTTTTTGCCGCCAACAGGCCTATCCCGGGTATCGGGAACAGCGAGATGTGGATATGCCCCCCCGAAGACGGCTCGGCGGATAACGCCATCGCGGAACGCGCCGGGCCGGGAGACATCGTGGTAACCAGGGACATACCTCTGGCCGCCCGGCTGGTAAAAACCGGGGCGGCGGTACTCGACGACAGGGGAAGGGTCTACGCCGCGGAAAATCTAGGGGAAAGGCTTTCCGTAAGGAATTTTACCGTCGGCCTGGCCGAAAACGGCATGGACTTTGACCGGGAAACGAACTACGGAAAAAGGGAGCTTAAGGCCTTTGCCGATTCCCTTGACCGCCTTATAACCAGGCTTTCCCGCGCGGTGTGAGCGGGCGCCTCAGTCGGCCTCGGGATACAGGTTCTGGATCTGCTTGATACTGGGCAGTATCTCAAAGAAAATTTTGATAAGCTCAGGATCAAATTTGGTGCCGCCCAGCTGTTTCATCTCCGCGAGAACGTCCGCTTTTGTCCAGGCTTCTTTGTAAACCCGCTTGGAACACAGGGCGTCGTAAACATCGGCAATGGCGACAATCCGGGCCGTAAGGGGTATTTCCTCCCCCTTTTTTCCAAGAGGGGCTCCGTCCGGCCCGGCCTTGATTACCTTTTCGGTAACCGGATCGATCCAGCCCGGATACCCCGTCCCATCCCAGTTTTCGTGGTGTCCCAGCGCCACGTCCTGGGCAATAACGTCCACGGGCGACTGAGGATCCTCAAAAAGCAGCGCGCCGTAAATGGTATGGTGCTGCATAATACGGTACTCTTCCGGGGTAAAGCGGGCGGGTTTTTTCAGAATAACATCCGAAATGGCAACTTTCCCGACATCATGAAGCATACTGGCGATTTTCAGGACATCCCGAAAACGTTCCCGTTCATCCCCGGAAACGCCATGATGGTATGCCCAGCGGTCGTATATCTCCACGGCATAGCCGGCAACCCGGTTTACATGGGTTCCCGTTTCCTTGGGATCCCGAAGTTCCGACATTTTGATCATTCTGAGAATCATCGCCCTGGTAACATAGGCTCGCTGCAGGGCAAGGGTTGTATTGTTGGCAAAATGGCTGATAAGAAATTCGTCGTCTTTTGAAAAAGGCGCCGTTTTGCCGTCTTTATCCAGGGAATTGATGATCTGAATAACCCCCAAAAGTCTTCCTTCCGCGGTCTGGAGGGGCACGGCCAAAACGGAGGTGGTTTTATAGCCCGAAATCTTGTCATAGGCGGTACTGTACGAATAAGAAGCGTCCGGTGAAATATCGTATACGTCCGAAACATTTACCACTTTTCTGGTAAGGGCACAGTAACCGGAGATGGTTTTTTCACTTATTTCGATGGAAAAGACGGAAAAAATCAACTTTTGGCCGGGCGGAAGTTCTTTCGCCATCGTATCGTTTTGAGAATACTTTATAACCAGTTTCTCCGTAACGCGCCTTTCTTCTTCAACTTTTTCAACCACATAAATTGAACCGGCATCGGCATGAACAACCTTGCGGGCTTCAAGCAAAATTCTTTCAAGCAAAAGATCCAGGTCCTGAATTTGGTTTAATTCGGAATCAAGCTTTAGTATGGATTTAAAATCGGTGCTGTCTGACATAATATACTCTCCACTGCTTTTTGCGGAACACAAATCCACCAAC
>JAIROH010000094.1 GCA_031257595.1 Treponema sp.
CCCTAAACCTTCTGTCGGTTTCCTGGAACTTCCTGTCAGTTTCCTGAAACTTTTTGTCGGTTTCCTGGAACATGGCCCAAACCTTTTCAAACGAGAGCCCTTCATATCCGGGCAGGGGAACGGCGTTTTGCTGTGTTTCCATATCAAACAGCCTTAAAAAATAATCGCGCCGTCGAAAGACGGCGATGCCCGCGATCGCGCGGCGGGGCTGGATCTGACTTAACAAATATAGGGTATTTGCCGGAAACGGTCAAGAAAGCGGTAAATTCCACAGTCAATCATAGTTTCACCTTTTTTTTCTCCCCAAGACCGTCCGGCGGTGTTATACTTACCCCATGGAATTTACCATTACGGTCGGGGAAAAATCGGCCCTGCTTGCCGACGCCAGGGAAGCCATTACGGCGAAACTTGAAAACCGCCGGCCTGTTTATAGCCGGAAGAGCGGACTGGCCGAAGCCGTCGAATCAGGCGCGTCGGTTCTCGCAAAGCCCTGCGGGGCCTTTGTCACCCTCCGCAAAACGGCCGGGCCGGAGGCAGGAGCCGGTTCCGGACAGCTTCGGGGCTGTATTGGGCGGATGACCGGCGCGGAAAGCCTTGAAAAGACCGTGCGTACAATGGCAGTCGAAGCGGCGTTTGGGGATCCGCGCTTTCCGCCCCTCAAGACCTCCGAACTGCCCCTCTGCGACATCGAGATTTCCGTCCTTTCACCAATGGAAAAATGTCCCGATCCCAGGCAGGTCAGGGTAGGCGTACACGGCCTTTACCTTATCCACCGGGGCCGTTCGGGGGTGCTGCTTCCCCAGGTGCCGCTGGAACAGGGCTGGAACCTCGACGAATACCTGGACTATATCTGCGTCAAGGCCGGCCTTCCCCCAAAATCCTACGCCGCTCCGGACGCGGAACTGTTCACGTTTACCGCCGTGGTGTTCGGGGAGAGTAATACTCCGGCCTGATGAACCTCCCCGCCCCAAAAGCCTGAAAGATGAGGCACCGGCGTTTTTTGGTTCTTCCCGCTTACCTTTCGTACCGGGCCATGCTTGTGGGGGTTTCGTACACGTCTACGGCAAAAAGGAGCGCCGCCGCGTCACCGGGAAGGAGTTTCGCGGTTTCCTCAAAAACATGGCGGGCTATACGCTCCGCGCTGGGATCGCCTGAAAAATCCGGATTGTCGTTGAGATTTGTATGATCCAGGGAAGCGCAAACCCGTCTGAGGGCGTCTTTTAGAACGGCAAAGTCAACAAGTATGCCGCCCCCGTCGAGGCCGCCGCCCCTGGCCCACAGCCTGACCCGGTAATTGTGACCGTGGAGTTTTTCGCATTTGCCGTGGTAGCGGCTTAAAAAATGAGCGGCGGCAAAATCCGCCTCAACCCTAACGGTGTACATACTAGTTCCTTGTCTTGACCCGTTCGGCAAAACCGGTTATGTTCCAGAAAGAAAAATCGCTCCCGTCGTCAAGGACAACCCTGCCGGAAAAACTTCCGCAGATCTGCCGCCGTTTCCAGGAATGAAACAGTATGCGTTTTCTTTCTACCCGTTCCTGGTTCGGGGTAAAAGTCATCTCAAGCCGTTTGTCGTTACTGGTAAAGCGCCACATCTCAATCCAGTTGGCGGGAGGAATGTGAAACGTCACCTGATCAAGCTTGTGAATCACTCCGTCAAGAAAAAACGCGTTCTCCGTTCCGCAGCTTGAATCCGCGGAACCGTAACCTATGTTAAAGCCCGCTGTGCGGCCCGACGCCATTCCGCAGGCCGCCGCCCAGTAGCGTATGTCCTGACGGGGACGGACCTGGCGTATCCAGTCGAAGATACCCCATGCGTTGTCCCTGGTAAAGTAAAGCTCGGCGCTGCCAAACTGCATAACCCCTTCGGTGATAAACCACGGGGAACAGCGAAAACAGCGGTAGGCGTTTTTTTCCCGCCGCCAGGGAGAAAGGGTGACAATGGACTCCGCTTTTTCCGGGGGGGAAAGCACCACTTCTCCCCTCAGGTGACGGTTGTGCCCGAATTTGGGAATATCCACCCTGATGATCCTGGCGCCGCTTTCCATAAGCACAAAATCAATGGCCGCTTTTTTTTCCCGTATTTTTATCGAACCGGATTCGGAACTTCGGGGAAGTTCAAAACGGCCAAGAGCAAGCGGGCTTTCAAAAATCTGGGTTGAACGGCGTCTGTCTTTAAGGGACACCACCGATATCCCAATATACCCAAGAAAGCCTCCGTCTATTATCTCGAATACAACAAGATGGGTAGCGGAAAAAATTATATACCGGTCGGATTCGGTATACCTGGTACGGGACGGCCCGCCCATAAGCGGCGGATTGTAGATCACAAGCGGCTTTCTTGCCCACCCGAAACGGCCGGGCCGTTCTGTCTCGTCAAGTACCGGTACTTCGGAAATAAATTCGTTTTGCGCCATTTAAGGATCGTTCAAAACAAGGCTGAGAAGAAGAGCCGATCCCAATCCCATGGAACTGTAAGCGCCCGCGGAAAGAAAGGTCCTCGCGTCGCGGCTCAAAAAACCGTCTCCAAAAAGATCGTTTCCTCCGGCCGACAAACCCTGCATCCCGATTCCCGCCACAATAAAGAAAAGGCCGATGCCTATGCCGATTTTTTTATTGCGGAGGAAAACCGCCGTATTGTCTTTCGCGGGCTCCAAATCCCGCGTCTCAACGGCAAAGGAGATGCCGGTATCTTCTTCGGCCTGAAAGACACTTTCCGTACGGGGCCCCGGTATAGCCAGAGGCGCGGCGGCCGAAAATCCGCGGCTGTTCCAGTAGTTTACAATATCCGCGTCAAGGTTCCTCCGCTCCACATACGAAAACGGCGCGTTAAATTCCGCCGTCATCGTCTGACCGTCCCTGAGCGGCAGGCGGGAAATATCGAGCAGGCTTTCACGAAGGGGAATCAGTTCCCCGCTTCCCCTGAACATATGCACCATGAGTACCGGCCGGGAACTCGCGGAAGTTCTGGAAGAAACAAGATAATCAATGCCGGCGTCGGCATCCTTAAATTCTGTCTGGGACGGGCCCCCTGTAACAGACACGATCCTGTCCGATACGGTTCCGCTTACCAGCCGGAGCCTTCCGTAGAGAAGTTCTATCGAAGGAGAGCCGCTCTTTTCCCCGCCAATCCGGATCGACGTATTTTCGCCGAGTTTAAGCAGCGTATAATCCGCCCGGGAAACTCCGTCGAACATAAGCTGAAGTTCCGCCCCGCCCCCGGCTGTCTGAACCATGTCTCCGTATTCAAGAAATACTTCGCCGGCCGGAATGGGGCTGCCGTCCGCGGAATACAGGGAAACCTCGCCGCTTGCATAGTAAAACCGCCACTGCGACGCCTGCTGCGCCCAAAGCCCCTTTCCAAGAAACATAAAAAGAAAAACGACGAAGGACTTCTTCAATAAGCCGCTCCAAAACAACCTGTTTTGCGCAGGGCCCGCGACATATTTACATGGTTTGATCCTCATGGTACACCTTGAGTAAAGCTTACTATGAAGATGGAAATGGGGCAAGGTACGAATGTCCTGACAAATAAAGATACTCGGGAGCGATCATGAATCCGGCCGATTCTTATTCGGGAATGAAGATAACCGTCATGGGGCTGGGACTTAACGGAGGCGGGCTTGAATCGGCCCGCTACCTGGCCGGCAAAGGGGCTTTGGTAACGGTTACCGACACGAAGGACGAAAAGGCCCTTGCCCCGTCCGTCAAGACGCTTGAAGAAGATCCCGTGATTAGGGGCAGGATACGCTACGTTCTTGGCCGCCATGAAACCGAAGATTTTACCTCGGCCGATATCGTGATAAAAAACCCCGGCGTCAGAGCCGATTCGCCGTATCTTGCTTTGGCAAAGCGGATAGAGACGGATATTTCCCTGTTCCTCGCCGCCTCCCCCGCGCGGCTTATCGCCGTCACCGGCTCAAAGGGAAAGTCCGGTACGGCAAGCGCCCTCCATCGGACGCTCGCGAAGGCCCGCGAGGCGGGCCTTGCCGGCGGCAAAGCCTGCCTCGGCGGGAACATCACCGTTTCTCCGCTGTGTTTTCTTGACACGCTTGAAGAAAAAGACGATGTCGTACTTGAGCTTTCAAGCTGGCAGCTTGGGGATCTGCGGCTCTGCGGCGGCGGGAGAGGCGGAACGCTTAAACCCCGTTGCGCGGTAATCACATCCATAATGAAAGATCATCAGGACCGTTACTCCGGCATGGAAGACTATGTACATGACAAACGGGAGATCTACCGGCGCCAGGACAAAACGGATCTGACCGTCGCCTCGGCGGACGACGAATGGGGGAAAAGCTTCCTCCGGGAAAGTCCCGGCCGGGCGCTTCCTTTTTCGGAAAGCCCGCTGCCCGAGAACGCGGCCGGAGGCTGGATTTCGGGCGGCGGGCCCGGCTTTGCGCGGCTCCGTCCCGGCGCGGAGCCTGTCCTTGTCGTGCCGGCCGATCCCGCCGTACCGGGCCGCGGTCAAAAGAAAAATCTTTTGGCCGCGGCGCTGGCCCTGCTCGACCTGGGGTTTCAGGCGGCCTTTGTCCGGGAAAGTTTGGGGAGCTTCCCCGGTATTGAACACCGGCTTGAAAAGTTTTACGAAACGGCGGGAATCCGCTTCTATAACGATTCGGCGGCCACGATCCCCGAAGCGGCCGCGGCGGCGGTAGAAGCCCTGGCGGGGAACGGTGAAGTACCCCTGGTGCTGGTTACCGGCGGCACGGACAAGAACCTCGACTATGCCCCCCTTGTCGAAGCGGCGGCGCGGGCAAAAGAAGTCGTTTTGCTTGAAGGTTCGGGGAGCCTGAAAATCGCCCCGCTGCTCAGGGCGGCGGGGATTCCGTTTCATGGTTCCTTTGGGAACCTTGAAACGGCGGTAACGTGCGCCGTTGAAACGGCGGGGAACCTGGCCGCCGGGGCGGCCGGAACGAACGTCCCGGTATGCGTTGTCCTGTCGCCGGGCTGCGCAAGCTTCGGCATGTTCAAGAACGAATTCGACCGGGGCCGGCAGTGGAAGGAAACGGTTGTGCGGTTATCCCAGCGGCTTTTACAGCGGTGCCCCTGAGATGGATTCGGAACGGCTTACAGCCCGCGCCCGGATAATCCGGGAAATTCGGGCGTTTTTTGACGCGAAAAACTACCTTGAAACCGACACCCCCCTGCTTTCTCCGGATCTGATACCGGAAAGCTGCCTTGAGGTTTTTCAAACCGAACTGCTGCGGCCGCAGGGCAGCCGGACGGCGGGACAAAAGCTCTACCTTGTTCCTTCTCCGGAAATTTGGATGAAAAAACTTATCGCCCGCCACAGGGTAAGCATGTACCAGATCTGTAAATGTTTCAGGAACGGAGAACAGGAAGGCCGCCTTCACAATCCGGAATTTACGATGCTGGAATACTACACGATGGACGCGGACTACCTGGATTCCCTTTCCGTTACGGAAGAACTGTTTGGCCGGCTGCTCGAAATCTTTGGCGGGCCGGACACCGGCCAATCCTGCCGGACAGGCGGCCTGCCCGGTAATGACCCGGCCGGCGATGGATTGCCTTGCGAGAATCTTAATCTTGCTCCGCCATTCCTGCGGATTACCGTGGAAGAAGCGTTCCGGCGCTGGGCGGGCTTTCCCCTGGCGGAAACCGCCGCCAAAGGAAAATCCGCGCTCCGGGCCGAAACCCGGCGTCTCGGCCTGGAACCTCCCCCCGACCTTGATATTCCGGCCCTCTACGACCTCATTTTTATTCACGCGGTGGAAAACCAGCTACCCAAAGACAGGCCTGTCGCTCTTATCGACTATCCCGCCTTTGTACCCTGTCTCGCGCAGGAAAAAACCACGCCGGACGGAAATTCTGTCAGGGAACGATGGGAATTGTATGTAAACGGCATTGAGCTTGCAAACTGCTATTCGGAAGAAACGTCCCCGGAAAAAGTACGGGATTTTTTTGTACAGGAAACGGCAAAAAAGGAACAATCCGCCCTGGTTCGGCACAAAGTCGACGTGGATTACTGGAAAACATTTACTCTGGCAAACGGAAAAACCTTTCCCCGCTGTTCCGGTACGGCGATGGGCCTTGACCGCCTTATTATGGCCCTGACGGGCGCGTCGTCGATCGATTCGGTTATTCCCTTTTCCTGATAATCGCGCCAAAAAACAGGGACATTTCCGTATTTATAATAAAAATGGAAATATTGATTTTTGGGAGATATATTTAAAACATGGGAATGAGAAAGAAGCCCCGTTACGAGTCGCAGGGACAGGTTTATATTGCTGAAGTTCTCGATACCAACGCGGTTCTTAAAAATTTAAGCGCCTGTGGACTTTGCATAGAAAGCAAAGAATTTATGGATATAATTCCCCATTCAAAATATACGATAGATATACTCCCTGAAAAAGAATCGAATATACGCCCCTTTACGGTTGATATAGAATCGAAATGGATACGAACCAAAAAAGACCGTTCGGAATCGGGATTTATCATTATTATCTCTCCGGGAACATCCGGAGAGGAATTTCTTAACGATTATCTGAATTTCCTTTCAAAACACGCAAAAATGGTAGTCTAGGAGCCTGTTGCACTTGTGGGTATTTTTGTATATTCATACAAAAATACCCCGATTTACGGGCTCCTTTGGCAGTTTGCATGGTATAAAAATTCACTTTCGTGAATTTTTATACGGTTTTA